>CAZJIN010000027.1:0-12330 GCA_964545955.1 uncultured Sediminispirochaeta sp. | reverse complement strand
GTGGCTTTGTTCTTTCAAACTTGGCTTTAGCCATCACTTCCTCCTTGTGAATATACCCAAATAAAAAATTAAACGACCAATCCCAACCGACCACCACATGGTCGATAGATACCGATCGCCTTTCACTAGCTTGTTGTGTGAAAAGAATGATTAAAGGAAGGATCCAGAGGTCAGCACACGCCGGCTCATAAAAGCCCATGCCTGACTTGGCTGATTACAGCGTCTGGAACCACCTCTTCATCCCGGATATTACCCTTAGGCGATCCGGACGATCGGTTTGGCTCTCACAGCCTGCGGTACCACCCGACAGGCTGTGCAATCCTACGTTAAATACGCAGAAAGGTCAAGAGGTAGATCGTTAATACTCTACCATCTATAGTGAGAGAATGCCTTGTTCGCTTCCGCCATCCTGTGGGTATCTTCCTTCTTCCTGAAGGCGGTACCGGTGGAGTTAAAGGCGTCAAACAACTCGTTAAAAAGCTTTTCTCCCATCGATTTTCCACTTCTCGTGCGCGCAGCCTGAATAATCCATCTCATTGCGAGGGCATCACGTCTCTTTTCACGCACTTCTACGGGTACCTGATAGGTAGACCCTCCGACACGTCTCGATTTGACTTCGACAGCGGGTTTCACGTTCTCAAGGGCCTTGGTAAAAACCTCAAGGGCTTCCTTGCCGCTTTTTGCAGCCAGCTGTTCGAGGGCATCGTACATTATTTTCTGACTCACAGCCTTTTTCCCGTCAAGCATCATGCGGGTGATAAACTTAGTCACCACCACACTGTTGTAACGGGGATCGGGCAGAATCTCTCTTTCACGAATAAAACTCTTTCTTCCCATCGTTCACTCCCTATGCCTTCGGCTTCTTTGTACCGTATTTCGACCGCCCTTTCTTGCGGTCCTCTACTCCGAGGGTATCTTTGGCACCGCGAACGATATGATATCGAACACCCGGCAGGTCCTTCACACGTCCGCCGCGAATAATCACGACCGAGTGCTCCTGTAGATTGTGACCGATTCCCGGTATGTAGGCGGTAACCTCTATTCCATTGGTCAATCTGACCCTGGCTACCTTCCTGAGCGCGGAATTCGGCTTCTTCGGTGTAACTGTCATTACACGTGTGCAGACACCGCGCTTCTGGGGACAACTCTCAAGTGCGCGGGCCTTTCCTTTGGCTTTGATCGTTTTACGACCCTTCTTTACCAGCTGGTTAATTGTAGGCATGTACCGATGTACTCCCTTTCCTTAATATTTTTTGACCTTCCGGGCCAGCATACGGGCAATAACCTCCAGCATAGAGACTACTCTTCATCGCCTTCCACGTTCAGTTCTTCAACCTCTGTGGAGAAACCCCGGCGTTCCCCTTCCCCTTCGGCCTGTTCTCGCTTCCTTGCTTCGATTATATTCTGTACCGAGGTATCAAGATCCTCAGAATTCTCATCGTATAACTTCACATTTCGGTATTTACGCATTCCCGTACCCGCGGGTATCAGGTGCCCGATAATAACGTTCTCTTTTAAACCCCGCAGGGCATCATTACTACCAGCTATGGCTGCATTTGTCAAGACCCTGGTGGTTTCCTGAAAAGATGCCGCGGAGATGAAAGAATCTATGTTCAGTGAGGCCCTGGTAATCCCCAGAAGAAGCGGTTTGGCCACGGCCGACTGCCCACCTTCACGTATTACCTTGCGGTTCTCCTCATGAAACTTATACTTATCGACCTGTTGACCGTATATGAAATTCGTGTCACCCACCTGAGTGATCTCAACCTTACGCATCATCTGTCGAATAATGACACCGATATGCTTGTCGTTAATATTCACACCCTGGAGACGATATACCTCCTGTACCTCGTTCACGAGGAAGGATTGCAGGGCATTTTCACCGAGAATTTCAAGTACGTCGTGGGGATCATAACTCCCTTCACACAGCTTTTCACCGGCTTCCACGAGGTCGCCGTCACGGACCAGTAGGTGCCTCCCCATGGGGACAAGGTGTTTGTATTCGTTGTCAAAATCATCCACTACATTAAGGACACGCTTGCCCTTCACTATATTTTTGAAGGCAACCTGGCCGGATATCTGCGCAAGCACTGATGCGTTTTTTGGCTTTCTTGCCTCAAAAAGCTCACCGACCCGGGGAAGACCACCGGTAATATCGCTGGTTTTCACACTTTCCTTGAGCAGTTTGGCGAGGGTTCTGCCTTTATGCACCGCCTCCCCATCCTCAATATTCAGGTAGGAATTGCCGGGAAGAAAATAGAAGGCCTTCTCTTTTCCCTCTTCGTCCTCGAGGATTATCCTCGGCTGCAGGCTCTCCAGGGAGAATTCCGTGATTTTCTTTTCTATATTCCCCGTATCTTCATTAATCTCTTCTTTCAGGGTGGTTCCAAGCACAATATCCTCGAACCGTACTATTCCGTTTTCTTCAGCAATGATGGGCTCTGAAAAGGGATCAAAGGTAGCCAGGGACTCACCGCCTTCAACAACTTCGCCAATACGCACGCGCAGCTCGGCACCGTTCCGCACATCCACCTTCTGGTCCTGTGCCACCAATACCATTTCACCATTCGTAATATGCACGAAGGCATTTTCTTGAGACACAATTTCCTGCTTCTTTTGCGTTACCAGGGGCACGTTTCCAACGACCTTCTCCCCTTCTTCCACGTGTATCTTTGCTCCCTTTTCGAGCTTGATACGCCGCAGCACCTTCGCAACGATAATAAAGCCTTTTCTTGTAAAAAGAATATCATCATTGCTCAGTTCAACGGTGTTCCCGTGAATTTCTTTTACAAGCACGGAGTAGATGAAGGAAATCCTGTTTTCCTCACTGACCTTGGTGGCAGCTCCACCGATGTGGAACGTACGCATTGTCAGCTGGGTTCCCGGCTGTCCGATTGACTGGGCCGCAATGATGCCCACCGCTTCCCCGACATCTACCGTATCATTGGTTGCGAGGTTACGACCGTAACATTTCCGACAAACCCCATGACGCGCCTCACAGGTGAGCACGGTGCGAAGGCGAACCTTCTCAACCCCGATTTCCTCTATGAGTGCCGCGGTCTCTTCGGTGATCTCTTCGTTCACATCAATAATTATTTCGCCGGTGATCGGATGTTTTACCCTCTCGA
This sequence comes from uncultured Sediminispirochaeta sp., assembly GCA_964545955.1. GTDB lineage: Bacteria > Spirochaetota > Spirochaetia > DSM-16054 > Sediminispirochaetaceae > DSBN01. Next base: position 9,202 of record CAZJIN010000027.1, on the reverse strand, counting down.
GGGTAAAACGTCCGACGATACGGTCTTTGAGGGACTCTACTATCTCTTCCCCGTCCTTTATCGCGCTGATATCGATACCGTTGATGGTACCGCAATCCTCTTCATTGACCACCACATCCTGGGCAATATCCACAAGCCGACGCGTTAAATAGCCCGCATCCGCCGTTTTCAGGGCGGTATCTGCAAGACCCTTTCGAGCACCATTGGTGGATATAAAGAACTCTATGATCGAAAGTCCTTCTTTAAAGTTTGACCGGATAGGCAACTCGATGATATCACCGGAGGGCTTTGCCATGAGACCGCGCATACCACCAAGCTGTCGAATCTGTGAACGGCTTCCTCGGGCACCCGAATCGGCCATCAGGTAGATCGGGTTAAAACCTTTGCGGTCCTTCTTCAAAATCTGCATCACCTCGCTGGTGAGCTCTTCGTTCGTTTTGCTCCACACCTCGATAACACGGTTGTACCGCTCTTCCTGGGTGATATGACCCTGGAGGTACTGGTTCTGGATCTCAAGCACCCGTTTATTGGCCGCTTCGATCATGCTACGTTTCTTCTCCGGGATCACTACGTCATCCACACCTATGGTGGCACCAAAAACCGTTACGTATTTAAAACCAAGGTCCTTTATAGTGTCAAGCATTCGGACTACTACCGACGGACCATGTTCCCTGTAGGCCCTGCTTACAAGTTCGCGGAGTTCCTTGTCCCCAAGCTGCTTGTTCACAAATTCTACTTCATCGGGCAACTCTTCATTCAGAATAATCCGTCCGGCGGATGTTTCTATCCACTCACCGTTGACTTTTACGTTGATCTTGGCGCTGTAGGCGATAGCCTTCGAGTCGAGGGCCAACATTACATCATCGGTATTTGCGAAGGTTTTCCCCTCCCCCAGGGAGCCCTCCTTGAAACGACTGAGGTAATTGATACCAACCACCATGTCCTGGGACGGAAAAACCACGGGGCTTCCGTTGGCGGGATTGAGCAGGTTGGTAGAACTGAGCAAGAGGGTCCAGCATTCTATCTGGGCGGCCTGAGTCAGGGGTACGTGTACCGCCATCTGGTCACCATCGAAATCGGCATTATAGGCATGACAAACCAGTGGATGCAATTTGATTGCCTTGCCCTCCACCAATACAGGTTCAAAAGCCTGGATCCCGAGACGGTGCAGCGTGGGCGCGCGGTTCAGCATGACAGGATGTTCCTTCACCACCTCATCGAGGACGGCGTACACCTCCTGGGTTTCCTGTTCCACCAGGGTTTTTGCCTTTTTGATGTTGTACACCACATCTCGTTCAACCAGTTTTTTCATAATAAAAGGTTTGAAGAGTTCCAGAGCCATCTTTGTGGGCAAACCACACTGATGAAGACGTAATTCCGGCCCCACCACAATAACCGATCGGCCGGAGTAATCCACGCGTTTTCCCAGAAGGTTCTGACGAAAACGCCCCTGCTTCCCCTTCAGCATATCCGAAAGAGACTTCAAAGGCCTGTTCGAAGCCCCCTTGACCACCCGTTTTTTCTTGGAATTGTCGAAGAGCGCATCAACCGCTTCCTGGAGCATTCGTTTTTCATTCCGAATAATAATATCCGGCGCGTTGAGCGCCATCAGGCGCTTCAGACGGTTGTTTCTATTTATCACACGGCGATAGAGATCGTTAAGGTCGGATGTTGCGAAACGTCCGCCGTCCAGTTGCACCATAGGACGAAGCTCCGGAGGAATAACCGGTATCACGTCGAGGATCATCCATTCAGGACTATTGCTGGAATCCCGGAAATTCTCAACTATCTCTATCCGTTTCAGGAGGCGTTTATCTGCCTTCGCCCCCTTTTCAATCATCTTCATGCGAAGTTCAGCGGAGAGTACATCCAGGTCTATCTGTTCAAGGAGACTCCTGATGGCCTCTGCACCAATCCCCGCGGTAAAACTCATACCATAGCGTTCCCGGGCTTCCATAAAATCTTCTTCAGAAAGAAGATCCATCTTCTTGAGATCGGTATCTCCGGGTTCGATAACTATATATTTTTCATAATAGAGCACCGACCGCAGCGCTGCGATGGTGAGATCAAGCAAAAGCCCCATCCGTGAGGGAACTGACCGGTAGTACCAGATATGCGAAACCGGAGAGGCCAGCTCTATGTGCCCCATCCGCTCTCGCCTGACTTTAAAATGGGTCACTTCAACGCCACAGCGATCGCAAATCACACCCTTGTAGCGGATTGATTTGAACTTTCCGCAGTAGCATTCATATTCCTTTGTGGTCCCGAAGATCCGTTCACAGAAAAGCCCGTCTTTTTCCGGGCGCAAGGTACGGTAATTTATCGTCTCCGGCTTCTTCACCTCGCCGTAAGACCATGCCCTGATCTGCTCCGGCGAGGCCAGTTTGATCATTATATTATCGAAATCCTGAATATCTCTCATACAACAATACTCCCGCCTAGAACTGGCTTCCTTTTCGATTGATCAATTCCTCATCCCGCTCCGTCAGAGGAATCTGCTTGCCCTTTGAATCGTAGATCGTCACGTCGAGGGCGAGCCCCCGTAATTCCTGCACAAGCACGTTAAAAGACTCGGGTACTCCCGCACTCGTTGCGGGATCACCTTTGACAATACTCTCATATATCTTGGAACGCCCGTTCATATCATCCGACTTGATCGTCAGAAGTTCCTGGAGGGTGTTGGCTGCACCATAAGCTTCCAGGGCCCAGACTTCCATCTCTCCGAAACGCTGACCTCCGAACTGTGCCTTTCCCCCGAGGGGTTGCTGGGTAACCAGCGAATAAGGCCCTGTTGACCGGGCGTGCATCTTGTCATCCACCAGGTGGTGCAGCTTGAGCATGTACATAAAACCTACAAAGATTTCATTTTCAAAGGCGTCACCGGTTTTACCATCACGGATAGTGGTCTTTGAATTTTTCGGCAGTCCGGCTTCCTCAAGCTTTTGCGCAATCATCTCGGTGCTGGCGGACTGGAAAATCGGAGTATCGTACCACTCATCCAGGGTCACCGCCGCCCAGCCGAGCTCTGTTTCGAGGAGCTGGCCGAGGTTCATTCGCGAAGGCACCCCAAGGGGGTTAAGACAGACATCAAGAGGGGTTCCGTCTTCCATATAGGGCATATCCTCTTCAGGCAAAACCCTTGCAACGACCCCCTTGTTTCCATGTCGCCCCGCCATTTTATCGCCTTCTCGCAGCTTTCGCTTCGTCGCGACGAGCACTTTGACCACTTCATCCACCCCCGGTGAGAGGTCGTCTCCCTCGGACCGTTTGAGACGCTGTACATCGATCACAGTCCCATCTGTTCCATGGGGTATCCGAAGAGAGCTGTCTTTTACTTCTTTGGCTTTTTCTCCAAAGATCGAGTTGAGCAACTTGAACTCCGGTGTCGTCTCGGTCTCCGATTTCGGGGTGACCTTTCCCACCAGAATTGAACCGGAGGTCACCTTGGCACCAATATTTATAATCCCTTCCTCATCGAGGTATTCAAGGGTTTTCTCACTCACGTTGGGAATATCATGAGTCAGTTTTTCCGGCCCGAGTTTGGTTTCCCGGATATCGATACTGAACTCTTTTATATGAATGGAGGTAAAGACGTCCTCCTTCACCACTTTTTCGGAAATGAGAATAGCATCCTCATAGTTATAGCCGTTCCAGGGAACAAATCCCACCAAGACGTTACGTCCTAATGCCAATTCACCCTGGTCGGTGGCGGGACCGTCACTAATAGCCCCTCCCTCGACAACATGATCACCAACATTTACCAAAGGCTTATGGTTGAAACACGTGTCCTGGTTGGTACGCTGAAACTTGATCAAGTTGTATACATCGCGCTCATCGGGATCATCCGAGTCGTCCGGTTTGAGAACGATTCGCCGGCTTGTCACATACTCTACGGTACCCGCCCTTCGAGCCTTCACAAGCACCCCTGAATCGTAGGCCGTTTTTCCTTCCATACCCGTACCAACCCTGGGGGCTTCCGGGAACACAAGGGGAACCGACTGACGCTGCATGTTAGAACCCATCAGGGCGCGGTTCGCGTCGTCGTGTTCGAGGAAAGGTATCAGTGAAGTCGCCACCGAAACTACCTGTTTCGGCGATACATCCATGTAGGTAATATCCTTGGGCGGCTTCGTTATATAGTCTCCGGCTTTTCGTACCGAAATCAGTTCATCAACAAATTTCCCCTTCTTGCTGATATTCGCGTTTGCCTGGGCGATGAAGTGTTTTTCCTCGTCCATCGCTGAAAGGTACTCGATCGTATCTGTTATATTCCCGTCCTCCACTTTTCGGTAAGGAGTTTCGAGAAAACCGTATTCATTTACACGGGTATAATTCGCCAAGGACACAATCAGACCGATATTCGGACCCTCAGGGGTCTCGATCGGACACATTCGTCCGTAATGGGTATAATGAACATCACGAACCTCGAATCCCGCTCTATCCCGGGAAAGACCACCTGGTCCCAGGGCATTCAGCCGCCTTTTGTGGGTCAATTCGGCCAGGGGGTTCACCTGATCCATAAACTGGGACAACTGGCTTGATCCGAAGAATTCCTTCACCGATGCAACTATCGGTTTGATAGAAACCAGGTCCTGGGGTTTGACCGTATCGGTCTCCTTGAGACTCATACGCTCCTTCGCAATCCGCTCCATCCTGGAAAAGGCTGTTTTAAGCGAATTGGCCAATAACTCACCGACGGAACGAATACGCCGGTTCCCCAGATGGTCGATATCATCCACGTTCGCCTCACCGATATAGACCTTAATAAGAAAATCCATGGTATTGTAAATATCTTCACGACTGAGGACCTGGCTTTTATTCTCCATGTCATAGTCGAATTTCTTGTTCAGCTTGTACCGTCCGACCCGACCAAGATCGTATCGGCGGGTGGAAAAAAACATCGAGTGAAGGTCTTTTTCAGCGCTCTCGAGGGTGATCGGCTCACCGGGCATTAACACCGAATACACGGCAATAAGGGCGTCTTCTTTGGTCGGCTCATCCACGTTTTCTTCACCCCTGGTGAATTTGACCTCCTCCCGTTCAAAACAGTTCAGGATGATCTGGGAATGAAGAGAATCGGGATTTGTAAAATCAATTAGTTCAATCTCCTTCACCCCGGAGTGAAGAAGCTCATCCACGTCATGGGGATGGAGTTTTTCACCGGCACGATAGAGTTTTTTCTGCGCGCTATCCTGCTCTACCCAGACCGGCTTTGCAAGAATTCGTCCAACCAGTTCGTCCTTGGCCTCACGACTCTCTTCAACCGTGACGGACTGACTTTTGTAAAAAACATCGATGATTTCTTCACGCGTACTGAAACCGAGCGCCCTCAGAAACATCGTCCCGAGAATTCTTTTTTTGCGGTCGATCTTGGCGTAAATCAGCTCTTTTTTCTGATCAATCTCAAATTCGAGCCATGATCCTCGATAGGGAATAATCCGTGAGGAATATACCCCCTTCTCATGAGAAAATATTACCCCGGGAGATCTGTGAATCTGACTAACCACCACCCGCTCGGCACCATTTATGATAAAGGTACCCCGCTCGGTCATGAGCGGTATATCGCCGATGTAAATATCTTTCTGACGGATCTCTCCGGTCTCCTGAAAGATGAGATTTATCCGGGCCTTTATCGGAACGGCATACGTAAGACCTTTGAGTTTGCACTGGTCTTCGTCAAATTTTATGTTTTCCTCGTCGAGTGTGTAATGGGTATACTCGAGAAGCATATCTCCATTTGGACTCTCGATTGGAAAAACAGCCTGAAAGACCTCTTCAAGTCCCTGTCTGAGAAGCGGTTTGCCTGATTTCAGCCAATTTCTCTGGAGAAACCGCTCATAGGACAGAAGTTGAATGTCAATAAGATTGGGGAGCTTCATCACTTCATGAAACTCTTCTCCGATATAAGTCCTTTTTCTTATGGCTTTGCTGCCTAAAAGCATCACCACCCCCTGGTAACAACACCCTACTCAAAATCGGCAGGGCGAAGTGCGTTATATTCTATTCATCCTGAGACACAATATGCCACCAGTACCTTTACGGACTGGTGGCTTATCCGAGTACATTTCTTATAGCATGTACGAGGGAACCTCGAGCTGTTATTTAACTTCAACAACTCCGCCGGCCGCCTCGAGTTTTTCTTTAATCTGGCTTGCTTCGTCCTTCGATACACCTTCTTTGAGAGCCTTATCACCCGCTTCAACCAGGTCCTTCGCCTCTTTCAGACCGAGGCCCGTCAGCGCGCGAACTTCCTTGATCACGGGAATTTTCTTTCCGTCGGCAACACCCTTCAGAATGACATCAAACTCGGTCTGTTCATCCTCTTCAGCAGCGGCCTCTGCGGGTCCGGCGGCGGCAACGGCAACCGGTGCGGCGGCGGTTACACCAAACTTCTCTTCCATAGCTGTGATCAGCTCGGAAACCTCAAGTACACTCATGTTGGAAATTGCTTCCAGAATATCCTCTTTCTTCAAATCGGCCATATTAACTTCTCCTTGTTGGTACGGTGATAGCATGGCGTGCATCGAAGACTAACACCGATAATTTATACTCACCTGCAAACTGCAGGATATTAACCCTCTTCCTTCTTCTTGTCGGCCACAGCCTGCAGGACCCGTACCAATTTTTGGGGAACCGCATGCAGGGTGTAGACAAAATTCTGTATCGGCGCGTTCATTGTGCCCATGAGTTTCGCGATCAACTCGAGGCGTGTCGGCAATTTGCTGAAGTCCTCAACTTGTTTCACATCAAAGACTTGCCCATCTATAATGCCACCCTTGATCTCAACGGAGTGATCCTTACCGTATTCCACGAGGATCTTTGCGGCAGGGCCGGATTCATCCAGGGGCAGGGCCACCGCGGTAGGACCGATAAGTATATCGTCAACCTGGGGCTGTTTAAGGTCCTTCAGGGCGATTTTCGCGAAGCGGTTCTTCACCACCCGCAAAGTTGTATTCTGTTCACGCAGCTTACTTCTCAGTTCGGTAATCTGGGCAACGGTTAATCCCCGATAGTCGGTAAATATGAAGTCCGAGGACTGCTGAAACATATCCTTGAGATACTCAACCGCCCCCTTCTTCTCTTCGTTTATCTTGGTTACATAATCTGCCATAGTTTATTCTCCTCGCGCCCGGTTATGCCAGTTCCCGATGGTCAATCCTCACACCGGGACCCATCGTAGAAGAAACATATACCGATCGCATAAACTCGCCCTTCGCGTCGGCCGGTCTTTTTCTTGCTATCTCATTCAACACGAGATCAACATTTTCCTTGATATTCTTCGAATCCATGGAGACCTTGCCCACCGCGAAATGCACTACGCCGGTCTTGTCCGAACGGTACTCGACCCGTCCTTTTTTCAGCTCTTCCATAGCCCCTTTAATCTCAAAAGTGACCGTCTGTGTCTTAGGATTCGGCATCAAACCTCTTCTTCCGAGAATCGGTCCAAGCCGCCCCACATCCTTCATCATATCGGGGGTAGCCACAGCTACATCAAAATCAAGCCACCCACCCTGTATTTTCTCGATCAGGTCCGTATCACCGACGAAAGCTGCTCCGGCCTGACGGGCCTCTTCAGCTTTTTCACCCCTGGCAAACACCAGGATCTTTTTTTCACCCTTGAACTGATTCGGCAGCACCAGGGTATCGCGAACGGTTTGACTCTTTTTGAGATTCAGTTTTACGGAAACCTCCAGGGTCTCGTCGAACTTTGCGTGGGCCAGCTCTTTTACCAGTTCCAGTCCTTCCGGCAGGGGATACGCCTTCAGGCGGTCCACCTTGCCCTTTGCGTCGTTGTACTGCTTGCCGTGTCTCATTTGGCGACCCCCTCGACTTCCACACCCATGCTGCGGGCGGTACCCGCGATGATCTTCATCGCCGCTTCGATATCGTTGGCGTTGAGATCGGGCATTTTGATCTCGGCGATTTCCCGAACCTTGTTCGCGGGAATTTTTGCCACCTTGATTTTGTGAGGTTCCGCAGAACCGCTCTCAAGCTTGCATGCCTTTTTAATGAGTACCGCCGCGGGGGGAGTCTTTGTGATAAAAGAAAAACTCCGGTCCTGATAGACGGTAATCTCCACCGGAATTGTCAATCCGGCTTCAACATCCTTGGTACGGTCGTTGAATTGCTGAACAAACTGGGGAGCACTTACCCCGTGAGGACCCAATGCCGGCCCTACCGGGGGCGCGGGAGTGGCCTTCTGGGCAGGCACTTGCAGCTTGATGACCGTGGTCACCTTTTTCTTTGCCATACTGTCTTCTCCATTTGTGGTAATATCGTCCGCGATTTCACGCGAACTCCCATCACCCCCTCACCGAGGAGGTTTATATCTTCTCAACCTGTAGAAAGTCGACCTCCACCGGGGTGGATCGGCCAAAAATCCCAACTGAAACCCTTAACTTGCCCTTTTCACTATTCACATCGGTGATAGTCCCCGTAAAGGTATCGAAGGGACCTTCAATAATCCGCACCGTTTCGCCCTCCGAAAAGGACTGTCTTGGCTTGACCGTCTTGTCCGACTTAATCTCGCCTGTCTTCTGCAGTATTGAACGGGCTTCATCCGCCGATATGGGCTGCGGTTTTGATCCGCTCATTGAACCGACAAAACCGGTCACACCCTGAAGTTTTCGTATCTCCGAACATATCTTCTTCCATCCGACATCGGGAAGATCCATCTCAAGCAGGATATATCCGGGCAGAAACTTTTTGCTCGTTACCTTGCGCTTGCCATCCTTGACCTCAACCACCTCTTCGGAGGGGACCTTCACATCGGTCACCACTTCGTGAAAGGGAGAATCCTCAGCCAACTTACGGATAAACTTCTCTACTTTGTTCTCATGTCCCGAGTAGGTGTGAAGGACATACCATCCTTTTGCCATCTTTACTCCTCTTTCACTTCTCTAAAAATAAACTATACATGAGAGTCACAACACAGAGGGTAAATGCTAGAAAACGAGGTCCATACCTTTTAACAGAAGAAAATCAACCACACCGAGAATCAGTGCAAACATCACAACCGATATGATCACGACTTTTGTTGAAGAAGCGACATCCTCTCTGCTCGGCCATACCACCCTTCTGAGCTCAGCATAACTGTCTTTAAAAAACTGTATGATCTTTTTCATTCAATTCCTCACTAAATATCGAAAAAAAAAGCAGGCCAGGTAGGATTCGAACCTACAACATCCGGTTTTGGAGACCG
>CAZJIN010000026.1:0-12640 GCA_964545955.1 uncultured Sediminispirochaeta sp. | reverse complement strand
AAGATCGTTTGATAGGATGGAAAGGGCGTTGCGTGTGGAGATAATTTCCTGAGCAATGGATATTTCTTTCTGAATACTGTTTTTTTCACAGGTGAATTTCATCTTTCTCTCCTAATACTATCTATTTAAATAAAAGGTAATAATAACTCTCCTAATACTATCTATTTAAATAAAAGGTAATAATAATAATAAGGTCGGTGGATATGTGTAAAAGCCACCTAACTCCACTGAACACGGTAGATTATCATTCTGGAAAACTCAACAACTTTTTTGCAGGTTTATCCACAAAATAACAATCTTTCCCTGTTTTTCACAATTCATACCTTTTTATGCACAGTTTATCAAGACTTTGTTCCATACTCCTTTATCTGACGAATCAGTCGCTGAATGGTCGGTTCCAGGTAGGGGTCCGACTGCATTCGGTTTTCGATTCTCTGGCAGGCGTGCATGACCGTGGTGTGGTCCCTGCCGCCGAACTCGAGACCTACTTCGGTGGTGGAAAATTCAGTGATTTCCCTGGTGATGTACATGGCGATCTGTCGTGGAAAGGTGATTGCCTTGGTTCTCTTTTTTCCCCGAAGCTCGAAAGGGGAAAGGTTAAAATATTCGGCCACCGATTTCTGGATGATTTCAATGGTGATATTACTCTGTTTTGGATTGGAAAAAACGTCCTTTAGCTGTTCCTGGGCAATGTCAACGGTGATTCGTTTGTTGAGAATGTCCGAGTAGGCAATCAGCTTGGTAAGAGCGGCTTCCAGGTCCCTCACGTTGGTGGTAATGTTTTTAGAGATAAGTTCTATCACCCCTTCGTCTATCGGCGCGTGTCCAAGCTCGATCTTCCGCTTGATAATGGCGTACCTGGTCTCGAAATTGGGTGGTTGCAGGTCAACGTTCAAACCCCGCTCAAAACGGCTTCTCAGACGATCTGTGAGGTGTTTCAGCTCACTTACCGGGCGGTCGCAGGTAAATACCATCTGCTTGTTCGATTCATACAACGCGTTGAAGGTGTGAAAGAGTTCCTCCTGGGTCTGATTTTTTCCCTGAAGAAAATGAATATCATCAATCAGCAACACATCAACCTTGCGGTACTTATTCTTGAAATGATGGGTCCTCTTGTCCGGAATCGACTGGATAAATTCATTGGTAAAATTCTCCGCCGTCACGTAGGTGATTCGATGTTCTTCGTTGTTGTTGCACACGTAGTTGCCGATCGACTGAATCAAGTGAGTTTTTCCCAACCCAACGCCCCCGTAAATCAGGCAGGGATTGTAGGCGGTTCCCGGGTTCTTCGCGATGGCGATGCAGGCATTTGCTGCGAAGGAGTTGTTTTCTCCCACCACGAAGTTCGAAAAATTGTAGTCAATCTTCAGGTCCGGGTGCTTTCGCATCGTCTTTTCCGGGCTTTTTACAGGTTTTTTCCCTGTTTCTTTTTTCCCGATTTTCCCAGTCGTCCCGGTCGTCCCCGGTTTTTCAGCTTCCCGGGAAGTAGAGGGTTGTTCCATATCTTTTGAGGTCTCTTTGGCGGGCTTCCCTGCGGTGGTCTTCGAGGTGGTTTCTGAGGTGGTCTCTGAGGGAGCCGGTTGTGAAGGGGCTTTCGCCCCCTCGTGCTGTTCGGACTGGGTGGAGTCGTGGGAGTGAGGGATCGTGGAAGAGGAAGGATTGGAAGAATCGACGGGGGGTTGCATTTTAACAATTTCGAAGCTCACTTCAATCATCATGCCGGACAGATCAAAAAGGGTATCTTTTATGATCTTCAGGTAACGCTGGATGACCTGATCGCGATAAAACGATGAGGGCACCGACAGAATCAGCTCATTTTCGCGGGAGTCGAAATACTGGAGATTACGAATCCACATAACGTATTCCTGCTCAGAGACTTGGGTTCTCAATTGATTGAGTGCCTCCTGCCAGAAAATACCGTAATCCCACTGCTGCAACTCGTTACTCATCAATAACCCCACACTGATATAGTTTTGTACACAACTTATCCACAACCGTATAAATTTATCTCAAAATCCGCTAAATCACTAACATATCTCACTTTAACACAAATTAAATAAATAAATCCTTATATGATAAGGAAATAAAAAAATAGACTACTAAATATTAAAAATCTCAATTCTGTTGAGCAGATGTGAGTATGCCTAATAGATACTATGCCATAAATAAGGGGATTTATCCACAAGTTTTCAACAATTCAGTTTTCCGAAGCTTGGTGTTTTTCGATACTTAATTCAAGGTCAGAAAAGTCGTTCCGTTTAGAAACTTTTTCGATTATTCTAATTCTAAATAAGAAAAGATATTAAAAGTAAGAGACCTCCAAGCTTCGGCAAACTGCTTTACTTTTAGGGGGAGAAAAGATATAATTTCACATTCTCTTAAACGATTAGCAGGTAGAATAAAATATGCACGATCAATATTCCGCTCAGCACATTCAGGTCTTGAAGGGACTGGATGCAGTCCGAAAGCGTCCTGGTATGTACATCGGTTCCACAGGACCCGACGGCTTACACCACCTGGTGTACGAAGTTGTTGACAACAGTATAGACGAAGCACTTGCCGGATATTGCTCTGAAATCAAAGTATTTATCGGCAAGGGCAATATCGTCACGGTAGAAGATAACGGACGGGGAATACCCGTCGACCTACACCCCGTGGAAAAGGTCAGCGCTCTGGAAATTGTGATGACCAGACTCCACGCCGGAGGAAAGTTCGACAAGAACACCTACAAAGTCTCAGGAGGACTTCATGGGGTCGGGGTCTCGGTGGTGAATGCCCTCTCCCGATGGTGTGAAGTGAAGGTCCTGCGAGAATCAAAAATGTACTATCAAAAGTATGAGCGGGGTGTGCCACTCATGCCGGTGGAGGAGCAGGGAACCAGTGTGGCGAACGGGACGATCACCCGATTTCTCGCCGACAGTGAGATATTTGAAACCACGGACTACAGTTTTGACGTACTTTCACAGAGACTGAGAGAGCTGGCTTTTCTCAATAAAGGAATAAAAATCCACCTCGAAGACGAAAGGTATCCCATACCGAAAGTCAAGGATTTTCAGTTTGAGGGGGGGGTAAAATCCTTCGTCAGCTACCTGAGTGAAAACAAAAAACCGATTCATAAGGAACCGGTCTATATAGAAGCGACCCGGGACAACGTCGAAATAGAAGTTGCCCTGGAGTACAACGAAGGGTATACGGAAAATATTTTCAGCTTTGTGAACAATATCAACACCAGGGAAGGCGGAACGCACCTGGTGGGATTCAAGACCGCCCTGACCCGGGTGTTCAACGATTTTTTTAAACAATCGAAGCATGCAAAAAAAATGGATGAAAGCCTCAGCGGGGACGATGTCCGCGAAGGTCTGACGGCGGTGGTATCGGTGAAGGTGCCGGAGCCGCAATTTGAGGGGCAGACGAAATCAAAGCTCGGAAATTCCGAAGTGAAGGGAATAGTATCATCCCTGGTCTATGAGTATTTAACCTACTATTTTGAAGAAAACCCCGCGGTGATTGATAAAATACTCGAAAAATCCGTGATGGCCGCGAAAGCGCGGCTAGCCGCGAGAAAGGCCCGTGACTTGACCAGACGGAAGAGCTTTCTCGAAAGCTCCGGGCTTCCCGGCAAACTGGCGGACTGCAGTGAGCAGGACCCGTCGAAATGCGAAATCTACATCGTCGAGGGAGATAGTGCCGGTGGAAGCGCCAAACAGGGCAGAGATCGGCAGTCCCAGGCTATCCTGGCTCTCTGGGGTAAGATGTTGAACGTGGAGAAAACGAGGGCGGATAAAGTGCTCTCCAACGATAAACTGCAGCCGATTATCGCCTCCCTCGGGGCCGGCGCGGGTAAAGAATTCGACGTCAGAAAAATTCGTTATCACAAGGTAATAATTATGGCCGATGCGGACGTCGACGGCTCACACATCAGAACGCTGCTGTTGACTTTCTTTTTTCGCTATATGCCGGAAATGCTGGTGGCAGGGCATGTCTATATCGCCATGCCGCCGCTTTACAAGATCACCTTCAACCGCAAAAGCTACTACGCCTACGATGACAAAGACCGGGTAAAAATTCTGAAAGAACTCAACGTCGGTGAGGAGAAGGTGGGTTTTCAACGTTACAAGGGTCTCGGTGAAATGAACCCCGATCAGCTGTGGGATACCACGATGAACCCCGAAACGAGGAATATTATGCAGGTGCGTCTCGAGGACGCAGTTGAAGCGGACCAGATGTTTACCACGCTGATGGGAGAGCACGTCGAACCGAGAAGAAAGTTTATCGAGGATAACGCACTGCTTGTGTCCAATCTCGATGTGTAAATGTACCGAGTAAATTAGATGAACGCCAATTTTTATATCATGAAGATATATAAATTCGTCTCTGCTGTAAAAATAAGAAGGAGCTGACCTGTGGAAGAAAGACGGGGTCGTGTAATTCCAGTTGCCATTGAAGATGAAATAAAAGAGTCATATCTCAACTACGCCATGTCGGTTATTGTAAGTCGTGCCCTGCCGGATGTGCGGGACGGTCTTAAACCCGTTCACAGGCGGATACTCTATTCCATGAGCGAGATGGGTCTTCGCTCCAATCAGCCCTACAAAAAATGCGGGCGTATTGTCGGTGATGTACTGGGAAAATTCCATCCCCACGGTGATCAGTCCATCTACGATGCCCTGGTGCGGTTAGCCCAGAAATTTTCGATGCGCTATCCGGTGGTTGATCCCCAGGGAAACTTTGGTTCCGTCGACGGGGATCCCCCGGCAGCCATGCGTTATACCGAGTCTCGAATGGCAAAAATCGCCGAAGAGATGCTCCAGGACATAAAGAAAGAAACCGTCGCTTTCGGACCAAACTACGATGATACCATGCAGGAACCCCTGGTTTTACCCGGGTCTTTTCCCTACCTGCTTACAAACGGGGCAAGTGGTATTGCCGTTGGTATGGCCACCAACATGCCGCCCCACAACCTGAAGGAAGTCTGTAACGCCATCACCTCTTATATCGATAACCCCGACATTGGTATTGATGAACTAGCCACACATGTGAAGGGACCCGATTTCCCCACCGCGGGAATCATCTACGGGCGTCGGGGAATCCGCCAAGCCTATCGTACCGGACGGGGCAAAATCACCGTAAGGGCCCGCTGTTCCCTCGAAGAGATGAAGAGTGGCAAAGAACGCATCATTGTGACAGAGCTTCCCTATGCGGTCAACAAAGCGAATCTGATTATCAGGATTGCCGATCTGGTAAAAAATAAAAAAATAGACGGCATCTCTGACCTGAGAGACGAGAGCGACAAAAGCGGGATGCGCATGGTTATTGAGCTGAAGCGTGGCGCGGTGGCAAAGGTGGTACTCAACCAGCTTTTCAGCCATACCTCACTTCAACAGAATTTCAATGTGAACAGCCTCGCCCTGGTTGAAGGCCGACCAAAGCTCCTGAATCTCAAAGATATGGTACACTATTTCGTACGTCATAGAGTTGAGGTGGTGACCCGAAGGGCACAATTCGATTTAAGAAAAGCCGAAGAGCGTGAGCACATCCTGATTGGTCTGAAAATCGCCCTCGACAATATAGATGAGGTCGTGCAGATCATTAAATCTTCAAAGAACGTTGAGGACGCCCGAAACAAGCTCATGGAGCGTTTTGAACTTTCTGAGATACAGTCTCAGGCCATTCTTGAAATGCGTCTTCAGAAACTGACCAGCCTCGAAACAAATAAAATCGTCGCCGAGCTGGAAGAAATACGAAAACTGATCGCCTACCTGAAGGACCTCCTGGCCAGTGAGGCAAAAATTCTGGCGGTTGTAAAAGAGGAGACAGGGGCTATCTCTGATAAATTCGGGGATGATCGACGCACCGAAATAGTTATCGACGAGGTCGAGGAACTGAATATCGAGGACCTTATCAAAAAAGAAGATATGGCAGTTCTTCTTTCAAATAAAGGCTTCATCAAGCGAGTTCCCGTCTCAAGTTATAGAAGCCAGGGCCGCGGCGGAAAGGGTTCCTCCACAGTCCATCTGCGAAACGAGGATTTTATTGAACATCTGTTTATAGCTTCCACCCATGACTACCTTCTTTTTATAACCAGCGAAGGGAAAGCCTATTGGTTGAAGGTACATGAAATCCCGGAAGGCTCAAAATCTTCCAAGGGAGCACATATTAAAACACTTCTCTCGATCTCAGCGGATGAGGAAATAACCACCGTAATCGATCTGCACGAGTTCAGCGAAGAACAGTATATTTTTATGGCTACCAGAAGGGGGATCGCAAAAAAAGTACGTACCTCTGATTTTTCTAACGCCCGTACCCGCGGGATCATTGCCCTCAAACTTGGGCCAAATGACAAATTGATGTCCGCAGTCCTGACCGAAGGCGACAATGATGTTATTCTGATTTCCGGAAGTGGAAACGCCCTTCGGTTTCACGAACGTGAAGTCCGCGCTATGGGCCGATCCTCCCGCGGTGTTCAGGGTCTCCGCCTTGCTAAAAATGACGAACTCGTAGGCGTGTTGCGGATAGATGGGGGAGAACAAATGTTTCTTATCACGGAAAACGGTCTCGGGAAACGCGTGGACTACGATAATTTTAATCCCCATGGACGAGGTACTCGAGGTCAAATAGGCTTCAAATGTGATGAAAAAACCGGCGAAATAGTCGGAACCCTCAGCCTTGGCCAGGAAGACGATATTGTGTGTATCACTTCCCGTGGAAACAGCATCAAGCTTGCCGTGGAGAATATTCCTACCCAGGGTCGTTCAGCCAGGGGCGTGATCCTGGTGAATATTGAGAAACCCGACCAGCTTGTAGGTGTGGCAAGGGTGGTGAATGAGAAGGAAGAAGAATAACTGTTTCACGTGAAACAGTTATTCTACGATTGGTGTTAATATCTCAGTATATTACTTCTCTCATCAATAATTAGCTTTCTGTTTTCCTACATATTTTTTACACATCTGTAACCTTTTATATAGCTAAAAAATATCATGGTTATGCACACCATTTTTCGAGAAACTGTACAGGCTCGGATTTTTTCAGAGGAGTGGTATATTCTCTTCTTAATATTTTCATATCACTTTCCATATTTTTATAGTGGGTGAGAAATACCCGTTCTGTGAAAAAACGGCGCACTGCGGTCTTACGAAGATGTGGAGGGATGCCTGTCTTATCGGAATGTGTTGTGTAAAATTTGTTTCGAGCACGGAATTTTTTGATGTAGTTATGATAAAATCGGTAAATAGCCATTCGAACCATCTGGTTGTTTACATTTCTGCTAAAGCAGATTGTTTTAGTAACGTGTTCGGAAAGGTCTTTGCGGAAAAGCATATCCATGTAGTTTACCGGAAAAAGAGGGTTGTTTAAGGTTCGAGGAGCTTTTCCCGAAATCTTAATATGGGTAAAGAGGTTTTCTTTAGTGAGGGCTTGGAAAAATGTGTGTTCGGAAATTGCGACGGGGTAATCAGTTTTTTTGTCGGTAAAAAGAAAAATGTGAGTTTTTGACTGTTGTTTTTTAACAAATGAGATTGTATCGAGTAAGTCGGAGAAACTGTGTTTCACTTCGAGTGGCTGGGGACTCCAGCGGTTTTCATATTCCGAGCGAAGGAGTTTTTGCTCCGCGGTTAATTTGCCGCCGCGTTTGACGGTGGCATAGGTAAAGCTGTAAAAGAACTGAGAGTTTTTGCCAATCGCGATATTGATGTTGTTGGGGTAGTAAAAATTCACACAGACGCTTTGAAATCCATCACATACAAATGGTTCATTCAGGGTGATATGAGAGAGTAGTTGTGAATGAAGTGCCACTGCTTGTTTTGCCAGTCGGCTATGGCGATTGATAATGGTATTCACGGAAACCTGGAGCTGTCGTGCTGCATCTGAAAGATTGCTTGTAGTGACCAGTCCTTGCAGTATTGTCCTGTGATCAACCGGTTTTTTCACATAATAGTTTATACTGAAGGTCTGGTCGGAAAACCGGATTTTACAGGTCCGGCATTTGTAGCGCTGGATGGTACCGAAGGCTTTAGTATGGTAAAAGCCGTCTTTGGAGTACCATCTTTTTTTTGGATTTGTTTGATAAGCGTTGTGGTGCACACATTCGGGGTTCGGGCAGAATGTTGGTTTTTTCATCGGATTCCTCCTGTATAGTCTCTGTACTACAAGAGGGGGAAAAGATGATCGGTGATTCAAAGGAATAGAAAAAAAGTAAAGTTTTCAGTTTATCGAAGAATGGTGTTTTGTTCGTCTTATTTTATGGTGAAATAACTAAATATTGGAATCGGCGATAAGATAGATAGTAATTCCTTTTTTAATCAATATTTGAATAGGGTTTTTCACCAAGCTTCGACAAACTGGATAAACAGGTTTTCCAGATCTTTGCTTTTTCTTCTTTTTTTAAAAAAGTCGCTTCAAGAGTATTCTGCATCAGTTTCAGGACTTCCTTGAAACTGAAAATATTATTGCTTATCAGATTCATATACTCATCGACTAATTCGGCGCCGAAAATAGTAGGATCATCAGTGTTAAGGGTGACATTCAGACCCATATCAAAAAAAGCACGAATCGGGTGGTCCTGGTAGGAAGATACATATCGGCCGGTGATGATGTTGCTTTTTGGGCAGACCTCAAGGGGTATTTGCGTATCCTTCAGGTAGGCAAGAAGCACATCATCCTGAATAGCACTGATACCGTGGCCTATACGTTCGATGTGAAGGTCCTTAATCGCACGCCAGATTGATTCAGGACCAATATCTTCACCTGCATGGGCTACCACGTGAAGGCCTTTGTCTTTTGCTTTTTTGAAAACTTCTATATAGTCTTGGGCAGGGCCGTTGCTTTCGGAACCACCAAGGCCAATTCCAATGATCGAGTCTTTTTTGTTTTCAAGGGTGAGATCGAGGTTACGCATCGCGTTTTCAGGACCAAAAGTACGAGATACATCGATGATATATTTTACCGTAAGGGAGTCATTCTCCTGTAACTGTTTTGCGCCGTCATCGAGGATTTTAAGAATTTTAGGAAAAGAAAATCCATTTCGTACGAATTTGGATGGTGCAAAAAAGATTTCGGTGTATATGATGTTGTTACGGGTAAGATAGGACCGGGCATCTTCAATGAGTAAATGGATGTCTTCTTCTGCTTGAAATGCGTTCTGAACAACATTTATAAAAAGGTCTATAAAATCGTTCAGGTTTTCTACTTTAAACCTGGTGTACAGATCTTCTTTTGAATTGATGCCGTCAAAGGTAAGTTGGTGTTTTTCCTTAAGTTTCCAAATCGTATCTACACTTGCCAGGCCTTCGAGGTGGAGGTGCAATTCAGTTTTCGGAATGGCAGTGATAATTGAACGTATTTCATTTTTTGTCACAGTCTTCTTTTCCATACAATATTACTCGTAGGTAAAAATTTTTTGAGTGTCCTACTGTTTAATAACGGCTAAACCTTGAATAATATTAACCAAAGTTTAGGCTGTATCTCTATGATACAATAAGAAAGCTCTCCTACTATTTACTCTATACCATTTCGGTATTTTTTCAACAAGTTTATTCTAAATAAGCTCATAATTCTTAATTTTATATGTAAATATTCAAAAAAAAATGATCGATGTGTCAGTTTACAAAGGTATTCTTCCGTGGTCTTGTAAAATAGTAAAAAATTTGAGGTAGTTTATTAAAAAAGCGGTTTCAGAGTATTACTCCAAACCGCTTGCCGTTATGTGCAGAGATGCCTATACCGATTCTACTGAGGTGACTCCGGGAACGGTTTCTTTTAGGTACTTTTCGATTCCTTGCTTCAAGGTAAGTTGTGCCATGGGACAGCCGTTGCATGCTCCCTGAAGTTCCACCGAAACCACTCCGTCAGGGGAAATACCGACAAACTGGACGTCTCCACCATCCGCCTGAAGTGATGGGCGAACATCTTCTATTGCTTTTCGAACTTGTTCTTCCATATTTATGTTCCTCCGAATAGAAGGTACAATAATCCGACTAGTTTAGTCAAGCTACACAGTTTGTCGAAGATTGGTGTAACAATAGGATTTATTGTTTACATTGTATAAATTTATATACTGTTATTAAAGCACATATGCTAATTGTTTAATACATATGCTTTAAGAGAAAAAAAGCACCAAGCTTCGACAAACTGATTTGCTGACTGACAGCTTAATACTTTTCATGTATAATACCCGACTGTATGAGCACACAAACTATCGTTTTTGCAAACCAGAAAGGCGGGGTGGGAAAAACCACTTCGGCTGTAAATATTGGGGCTTATCTGGCTGAAGCCGGACGGAAGGTACTGCTTTTGGATTTCGATCCGCAGGGCAATCTTTCCAGTAGTGTGGGGGCGGATCTGGATAAACCTGGAATGTATGAGGTAATAACCGATCAGATCTCAGCCGATAAGGCGATGCAAGAGACATCAGTGAAGAACCTTTCGGTGATCCCGGTGGATATAAACCTGACCGGGGCGAGTATTGAGCTGATTGAAGCGGAGGAGCGGGAGTTTTTTTTGAAGAAGGCGATCGCGAAATTCAGGGACGGCTGGGACTATATTTTGGTTGATTCGCCGCCGTCGCTGGGTTTGTTGACCCTGAACGGGCTGGTAGCGGCTGACAGGGTCTTTATTCCGCTGCAGTGTGAATATTTCGCCATGGAAGGGCTGAGCCAGTTGTTGAAGACGATAAAAATGGTGCAGCGGGCATTGAACCCTCAGTTGAAGATTGGGGGCATATTTTTTACAATGTATGATTCCAGGACGAACCTGGCGAACGAAGTGGTGCAGGAAGTGACAGGGTATTTTAAGAAGGTGGTGTTTAAAACAATTATTCCGAGAAATGTAAAACTTTCCGAGGCGCCGTCCCATAGAGTTCCGATTAACCAGTACAATGAGAGTTGTCTGGGGGCAAAAAGTTATCAAAAGCTGGCACAGGAGGTAATAGAGCGTGGCTAAGCGTGCTTTGGGACGGGGAATAGACGCACTTATTCAGCAGGTGGATGAAGATTCTTCGATCGCGTCGAAGGATGTGACCTCGGTGTATCTCAGGAATCTTCAACCGAATCCGAATCAGCCGCGCAAGTCCTTTGACGAAGAGAGTCTTCGGGAGCTGGCGGAATCCATAAGGCAACAGGGGGTTTTACAGCCGATTCTGGTGGAAAAGGTTCTGGACTCTTATATTGTTGTGGCGGGGGAGCGTCGGTTTCGGGCTGCCGGAATGGCGGGTTTGTCGAAAGTTCCCGTGATTGTAAGAAAGTTTTCTGAAGAGGAAAAGCTCGAGATTGCCCTGATTGAAAATATTCAGAGGGAGGACCTTAATCCTATTGAGGAGGCTCATGCGTATCTCCAGCTGATGGAGAGGAACAATTTAAGCCAGGAGAATTTATCAAAAAAAATCGGGAAGAAACGTTCGACCATAGCAAACGCGACCCGACTTCTCAAGTTGCCTGAGGATATGCAGAACTCGATAGCGAATGGTGAGTTGAGTGCGGGCCATGCCAGGGCGATATTGTCGGTGATTAACCCGGCGGACCAACGTATTCTCTACAATCGGATTGTAACGGATGCTTTGTCGGTTCGGGAGGCGGAGCGGCAGGCTACTGGTTTTAACAAAGGTATTCGAAGTTCAGAAAAACATGGTGACAAGAGGGATCTTCAAAAAATTTCTTCCCCGGAGGTCCAGGATATTGAGCAACGGTTTCTGGATGTGTTCGGAACGAAGGTCAATTTGAAGGGGAATCTAAAGCGGGGGAAGATTGAGATTTCATATTATTCGAAGGATGATCTTGAAAGAATTTATAACTTGATAGTCAGTATAACGAAGCTTGGTGAAAATGGCTCTTAATTCTTTTACGTTAAAGTATTTATAAATAATAAATTTCTCTCTTAACTAATTTGACCACAAGTAAAGAATAAACTTAAAATTAACACCAATCATCGAGAAACTGTATTTGCTATCATATAGATACATTTTTACTCATTTTTTTTTGAATTTTCATTCCTACCCATTCAATCAGTAGTGCTTTTGAGCTACTATTCTTAGTTAAGATGGCAAAGAAAAAAACTGTTTTTGTATGTAATGAGTGTGGACATGAGGAGCCGAGATGGCTTGGTAGGTGCCCGGAGTGCGGGAAGTGGAACAGCTTTCGGGAGATTACTATCACTGGAGAAACCGGCGGTACTGGAGTCCGGGAAGGGCGGAGTGGCCTTAGCGGTTCCCGTAGTGGTAGCCGTGGGCGCAGTACGGCGGAGGGGCAGAAGTTCAGGCCTATTGGTGCGGTGCGGATGGAGGATGTAAAGTTTTCGGAACATATTCGGGTTGACTCTGGGATCGAAGAGGTGAACCGAGTGCTTGGTGGGGGAATAATGCTAGGGGCTTCAGCCCTGATAGGTGGTGAGCCGGGGATAGGTAAATCAACATTGATGCTGCAGTTGGCGGCGTCAGTGAGGATTGAGGCGCCGGTGCTGTATATTTCGGGGGAGGAATCCGCACCGCAGATCAGGATGCGAGCAGAGCGGCTGGGTATTCTGGGAAGCGAGACAGGTGGAAGAGATAGATTGGGAGAGAACAGCGGCCGGGGGCTTGAGGCCGGTACTGGGCAGTCGACCGGGCAGGCAACCGGGCAGGCAACCGGGCAGGCAACCGGGCAGGCAACCGGGC
>CAZJIN010000025.1:0-12697 GCA_964545955.1 uncultured Sediminispirochaeta sp. | reverse complement strand
AACTATCCCTTGAGAGAATTTCTTTCTTCAAAGCCCTGAGAGACCTCCTGAGCCCGTCCGCGGACAAACTCTTCATGGATTTTGGTCATCTCTCTTCCGACAATTATTTCCCTTTCAGGTTCTATGTCGGCTATATCCGCCAAAACCTTCAGTATTCTATGGGGAGATTCGTATAATATAAAATTTTCTTCCCTTTCCAGCAGCTCGGCTACGCGTTTTCTCCTCTTTCCCCCCTTGGGGCTGAGAAAACCATCAAAAGTGACCGTCCGCCCCCCGAAACCCGCCACACTCAAAAGGGTCGTCATCGCCGAAGGACCGGGAAGGGGAACCACCGATAGACCCGATCCACGGACTTCTTCCACCAGACGCGCCCCGGGATCACTTAATCCCGGAGTTCCGGCGTCACTGACGAAGGCGCAATCCTTCCCCCCTTCGATCAGGTCGATCACTTTCCGGGCTGCCTGAACCTCGTTCTGAGAACGACAGCTGAGAAGGGGTTTTGATATCCCATAATGGGTGAGAAGCTTTCGGGTATGCCGGGTATCCTCACAGGCGATAGTATCCACCTGCTTCAACACATCCAGGGCCCTGATGGTGATATCCGCGAGGTTTCCGATAGGGGTTGCCACAATAAAAAGCGTTGCCACAGACCCATTCTAACGGCTACAATAGATTGAAACAAGCTTCACGCCACCTACCCGGCACATCGAAGGCATTTTATTACACCAAACCTGGAAAAAGGAGCACGAAAATCATCGAATACCTGGTTCTGATCATTACGGCTCTCCTCATCGTGGTACTCCTCATCCTTGGAATCACGAGGAAGCCGAACCGTGACACCCGGCAAAGAAAGGGGAGGGGCGATTCCCTACGGGATGGTCACGGCCCTGTGGTCTTCCCGGACCTCCCTTCACCCGTGGATCCTTCCAACCCACAGAAATCCCGGAATCCCCGCGACTTTCACCGCTGTCCCCTCTGCGGTTCCGTCCTGGAAAAACATGAAAAGGTCAAATCGGTACTGTACCCGGGAAAACCCGACGGGATGATGGAGATCTACGGCTGTCCCTATTGCTATGGGCCAAAGGCAAAAAAAGAGCGCCTCTGCCCGGTCTGTGCGAAGCCCCTGCCGGAAGGCGGAATGGTGTTCGCGCGGTTCTTTCAGACCGCCGACCGAAAACATGCCCATGTGCTTGGATGCAGCGATTGCTACACCCGTCGTACCCATCCCTGAACAACGACCGGCTCTTCCCGATACCTCAGGGTATCTCTATCGGATCACCGAGAAAGCGGGGACTCGCATGGAACAGGTGTATATCGAGAACGGCCTTGACCTTTGCGAATAATTCTCTGAATAATACCCGTCCTCCCAGAGTGCCGCCTACATCTCCCGCGGTATATGCCACGGCGACTATGTCGTGATGCTCGGCGATAAACAGGGCCCTTTGGGCGTGAAACTGCTGGGTAATCACGGTGAGGCTCTCCTGACCGAAGACCAGTTTTGCCCGGATTACCGAGTCGAGGGTCCGAAAGCCCGCGTAGTCGAGAAATATTCGGTCGGCAGGTATCTCCCGTTCCACAAGGGCCTCCATCATACGTTGCGGTTCATTGTAAGAAACCAGTGAATTGTCCCCGCTTACAATCAGGTTACGGATCTTCCCAAGCTTGAATAACTCGGCCGCGGCATCGATCCGATTCCTGAAATAAGGGTTCACCCCCCCACCCCGAAGATACTGGCTGGTCCCGAGAACAAGACCGGTATTGTTTTTCGGTAATAATTCGGGGGAACTGTAAATTTTATCCGCAGCGGATCTGATGATATAGTAGTTGGAGAAAACAACTAGGATCACCAAACCGGCTATCAGTATTTGCATTGCCCTTTTGTTCCGCTTTTTCATGATCAGGTAAGAACGGATTATAAAGCAACTTATACCGGACAATCAACACATTGGAATAGATTCGAGATGAAGGACGAACGAATCGCACCGAGTACTCCAGGATGTACTTGAAAAGTATTTCTCAGTAGTGGTAGAGTCTCTCTCATGGAAACTATGAAACGAACGGCAACATGTGGAGAATTGACTAAGGAATGGATAGATCGTGAAGTGGTTCTGAACGGCTGGGTTCACAGAACCCGTGATCACGGTGGTATCCAGTTCATCAGCCTGCGCGACCGATATGGAATTAGTCAGGTGGTTATCGATGAGGACGCCCCGGCGGAGCTGAAGGCTGTCTCCGGCGACCTCAAACGCGAATACTGTATCGCGATACAGGGTATTGTCCGACCCCGTCCGGAAGATATGGTCAACGCCGATATGCCTACCGGGGCGATCGAGGTGAAGGCGGTACATATGGAGATCCTCACCAGGTGCGATCCCCTCCCCTTCAACATCGATGAACGAAGCGATGCCAGGGAGGACCTGCGGCTGACCTACCGTTACCTGGACCTCCGTTCTTTCAGCATGCAGCGCAAGATCAAACTGCGGGCCGATGTTACCTTTGCCGTGCGAGAATACCTCATGGGTAGAGATTTCATGGAAATAGAAACTCCCTCCATGATCAAATCCACCCCTGAAGGCGCCAGGGATTTTCTCGTTCCTTCCCGGGTACATGCGGGAAGGTTCTATGCCCTGCCCCAGAGTCCCCAGCTCTTCAAGCAGATCCTGATGGTTTCCGGTTTCGACCGGTATTTTCAGATCGCCCACTGTTTCAGAGATGAAGACGCCCGGGGGGATCGACAGCTCGAACACACCCAGATCGATATGGAGATGAGCTTCGTTTCCAAGGATGATGTCTTCGAAGTGATCGAAGGTATGATGACCCATGTGTTTAGGAAGACCCTCAATTACGAACTCGACACCCCGTTTCAGCGACTCTCCTACCATGAAGCCATGGACCTCTACGGAAGTGACAAACCGGACCTGCGTTTTGATCTCGCCATGCGGGATTTTTCCGATTTTGCCCTTCAGAGTGAATTCAATGCCTTCAAGTCTGTGGTTCAATCCGGCGGTTCCGTGAAAGTTCTCGTTGCTCCCGGCTGCGCGGGCTACTCCCGCAAACAGATCTCGGAACTCGAAGAAGCCGCGAAGATCTACGGGGCGAAAGGCCTGGCCTGGATGAAGGTCACCGATGACGGCCTCGACGGGGGAGTTGCAAAGTTTTTCTCCCCACTGTCGGATCAGATTCTCTCAGATCTCGGAGCACACTCGGGAGATCTCCTTCTCGCGGTCGCCGACTCATGGCAAACCGCCTGTACCTCCCTCGGCGCGGTCCGTTCCGCCCTCGGGAAACAGCTCGAGCTGACCACCCCGGGTATTTTCCGCTTTGCCTGGATTGTTGATTTTCCCCTTTTTGAGAAAAACGAAGAAGAAAACCGCTGGGAAGCCGCCCACCACATGTTCACCATGCCCCAGGAACAGTACCTGGATAACATGGAAGAAGACCCGGGCGCGGTGAAGGGAGATCTCTACGACCTGGTCTGCAACGGCTATGAGATGGCCTCGGGCTCCATCAGGATCCACGACCCGGAGATTCAGAAGAGGATCTTCAACATCGTCGGGTTCTCCGAGGAGGAGGCGGAACGCCGGTTCGGCTTCCTGCTGAAGGCCTTCCGCTACGGGCCGCCCCCCCATGGGGGAATTGCCCCCGGTCTGGACCGCCTGATCATGGTTATGGCCGGGGAGGAGTCCATCAAAGAGGTGATTCCCTTTCCCAAAAACAACGTGGGGATCAGCCCCATGGACGACTCACCCTCAGAGGTGGACGAACAGCAGCTCAGGGACCTTCATATTCGTTTGGAACTTCCGGAGGAAGAGAAAAAAGGGGATTAGAGCCAAGATCCCCTTGGGGCATGCCCCCCCTTGAGGCGCGGGAGATCTGAATCCAACTCCCCTTTCCATCAATAAGCGCTGTACGGTCGCACAGCCCCCAGGTTGATCCTGATTCGAACAAGGCAGTGGTAGCCCCCGGCATCAATGCTGATAGAGGGAGGCGCTTCAAGCACCACCCGAGCCTTTATAAGGCGTGGTTTGTTGCCAACCCGCTTCCGCAGGTAGCCGCGGAGGGCGTTTTTTATCCCCTGATTGATGGCTTCGTATTTCCCTCGATACCCGTCCTGAAGAGGAGCGATACCCCTTCCCGAGGCGGAATCAAGGATATTGCTGTTCCATGCCTGTAAACGCCGGATCTGGTACTCCGAGAGATCATACCGAATCTGTACGTAATACCTGTTATTTTTCATGCGCACATTCATAGCCCTCAGGGAGGGATCCCCGGGGGGAATCTCACCAAGGGGCAGTACTTCCAGCCGCTCCGGTACCTGTCTGACACGGTCCGACGGGGTGTACTCCACCTCATATCCGTAGATCATTCCCGAAATGAGAATCCGAGCCTCCTCCAGGGTGCGGGAAATCGCGATCTCCTGGGTGATGGTTCGTTCTTCCTTCGGGAGGGGTATAGGATCCAGTTCAGCCCAAAGCTCCGCCGTCAGGACATCTCTGTCGCCGGGAAACGCGTGAAGGGGCCCCACGACGAGAAGAGACAGCACTCCAACACAAAGGAAGAAAGAAAACCTGTAACCGGCCCTGCTCAGCGCCGCCAATATCCGCCCCTGCCTCCGCCGCGGAACGAGTCGATCGGGTTAATTCCGAGCCGGAGAATGAAATAGAGGAAGGCAAAACCAAAACCCGCCAGATGAGTCAGGTGGGCCACCCCGCTGCGCATACTGAAGACCTGGTTAAACAGCTCAATCGCCGTATAACCGATCACCAGGACAGGCGCTCGTACGGGAAAAATACCCATGATATAGATGTTGGCATGGGGATAGTAGACCGCAAAGGCGAGAAGAACCGCAAAGACGGCACCGGAAGCTCCCAGGAGCACAACCCCGTACATCCCCGTCAAAATGTATACGACGAAAGAAAAAACCCCGGCAAGGAGCCCCGTGGACAGGTAAAAAAGCAGGAACTCGTTACTCCCCATCCTTTTTTCAACCTGGACACCAAAGAAAAATATTCCCAGCATGTTGAACAGAATGTGTGACAGCCCCGCGTGGGTGAACATGTAGGTCACAAACTGCCAGTAGTATCCCCGCTGGAGGATCAGGCCGGGTATCATTGAGGTATAATAACGACTTTGGGGATTCAACATATTCAACACATATACTACCAGGTTTGCGATAATAATCGCGAAAGCATAGTTGTTGTAGTTGTAGCGAAAAGGCGTTTGAAGTGGTGATCGTTTCATAGAAAGAAGGTAGTAAGTTTTTCCACGGCGGTCAAGCAGCACGGACACTTCTTCCACGGGCACTTCTCCCAAGGAGCCCCTTCGGGAAGCCCGGTTTGACTACATGCTGTTCACCTCCCTAGGATTCTTCCCTCAATAAGCCCTCAAAGCTCCTTTCTTTCTGTGACCTGTTGCAATATACTAGGACCACTGGAGGATTTTTTATGAACCGTACTCGACCCGACCATTACACCGACAGGGCCAGGCAGGCGGGATATCCCGCCCGTTCGGTCTATAAGCTGGAGGAGATTCAGAAAAAGTTTCAGGTGCTGCGCCATGGGCAGAAGGTCCTCGACATCGGCGCCGCCCCCGGAAGCTGGAGCATGTACGCTTCCGAGCAGGTCGGACGAGATGGCCGGATCACGTCGGTTGATCTGAAAGAGTGTACTATCGAAGACCGGAGGGGAAACATACAGGTCCTTGAGGGTGATGCTTTTTCTGAAAATATTCAGAATGAACTGAAAAAATCGGCACCCTACGATACAATACTAAGCGACGCGGCACCCTCAACCACCGGCAACAGGATGGTGGACACGGCTCGTTCAGCGGGACTCGCGGAACAGTGCATAGAAACGGCCCGAACCATGCTTGCCCCAGGGGGAAACATGGTGATCAAAATTTTTCAGGGTGGAGAAGAACAGAATCTAGTGAAACAACTTCGCGGTATTTTCAGAAACGTAAAACCCTTCAAGCCCGGTTCCAGCCGGAAGGACTCCTTCGAGCTCTTCCTGGTCTCCACCGGTTTCCAGGGGTCAAAAAACGGTGAAAAAAAGGACCTCGAGAATGGCTAAGACATCGCGAAGCTTTCGGTCCCGCGCCGCCCTTCTCCGTTGCGGGGTACTACCACCGCTTTTGTCTCTGTTTTTGTTTCTCCCCCTGCTGAACAACTGTCAGAGCTTTCCTTCAGGAGTACGTGAAGAGAGAATACCCGGGGGGAAACACGGGAAAGCGATGAACGGCCTGACCGCGATACAGGAAAAACTCGTCGAGGGCGCTTATTTTATACGGGGCAGGCAGGAGCTTGTGGTGAAGGGCCGCAGATTCAACGCCGATTGTACCGGAACGGTGCTGGCAGTCTACTGGTACGCAGGCATGGACCTGTCATCGCCTCTTGTTCATTACCAGGGCAACGGTGTAACCAGGTTGTATCGTTTTCTTGAGGATGAGAACCTGATCTATGAGACGATTTGGCCTGAAGCAGGGGATATTGTGTTCTGGGACAACACCTATGACCGGAATGGGGACAGAAGGCCCAACGATTTTCTCACCCACACGGGAATCGTAGTATCGGTGGAAGAAGACGGGACCGTGCATTTTCTGCATCACAACTATCGCAAAGGAGTGGTGATGGCGAGGATGAATCTGCGGCGACCGGCAGTCTACGTTGAGAACAAAGGGGGAAAAGAACACCTGGTGAACTCACCCATGAGAATGAGGGGGTCTCCTGATTTTGATAAATGGCTCGCCTCGGAGTTGACCCGCGCTTTTGGAAGCGCCTGGAAGGCATTTTAGCGCGTACTTTTATATATCCCCCGGGTAACAGGCCTGCAGGTAACAAGCCTACAGGTAACAGGTCCCCAAGTAACAGATCCGCGGGGGGTAATTCTTTTCTCAGAAATCCTTCATTTCCATTTCAAGGAGCTCTACCACGTCTTTGAACTGTGGTCTGTTCTCTTCATGGGCATCCATCAGCGCCTTGTGGGCTTCCAAAAGCATCTGAAGGTCTTTTTTACGGTCTTTCTCACCGTCTTCGATCTCCTGCAGGGAGTCCACCCCGGGCATGACATCCACAATGGTAAAGAGCTTGTCAAAGCGCACACTTTTTAGTATTTCGTTGATGTCCTCATTGGGGGAGACAATAGAGACATGCACATTTTTACCATGGCGCGCCCTGCCGGCAATCTTGGCGAGCAGGCCGAGGTTGGTACTATCGATATAGACGGCCTCCGAGAGGTCTATTACCACGTTCTCGTATCCCCTCTCTATCAGACTATCCACAAAATGGTCGAACCCTGAGCTGGTGGTGTATTTGAGATTGCCTACCATTTTAATATAGGTAATTCCGTTTTTCTCTGCGAAAAAATACCTCCCTCTATCCATCAACCTCCCCCCTTTGCAGCATTAGAAAGGTTATATCATCGGGAAAACTGTATTTCTGAGAGAGACCCAGCCGCTCGGTGATATCATCAAGACGGAGTTCCGCCTGACTGAAGAGTGAACGAATGAGGTTCCGCTTCTCCTTGATGCTGCCATTGGGCAGGAGCTCAAGGATTCCGTCTGAAATAATCAAAAGGGACGCGGTGCTACCGACCTGTATTTCCTCTTCGATAAACTCGGGACAGGTAAAAAGGCCCACGGGAGTTCCGGCGGGTTCCAGGGCTTTTATGTAACCTTCATCCCTCAGGAGGGGGTAGGGAAACTGTCCGCAATTCGTGTACCGAAGGGTGTTCATCTTCTGATCGAGCACGCCGTAAAAAATCGTCAGATATTTTCCGAAGTTCTCACGGAGGATCTCACCATTCAGTTTTTTTATCAACAGCAGAGGCTTCATTATCAGCGGATCACCCTCGTTCCAGTAATTTTCCAGCTGTGTATCCACAAAGTTTTTCAGCAGGACCGTGATAAAGGCCGAAGAGATCCCGTGTCCAGAGACATCCGCCATATAAAAACCGACCCGGTCCGAATCTATCTCAAAGTAATCGAGGAAATCACCACTCAGGTACATCGATGAATACACCCTTCCCGCAAAGGAGGTATCCCCGTAGGTTTTTTCCATTTCCGGAAGGAGTTTCTGTTGCATCCGCCCGCCCGCCGCCTGATCATTTTCCAGTGTGGAGATGTAGGACCGAAGCTTCAGGTTCGCCTCCTGAAGCGCCACAGTCCTTTCCTGAACCTTTTTTTCCAGGGAACGATTCAGATCTGTAATAGTGGTCATATCCCTGTAGGAACGAAATGCCGTGATCATGGCGGAACGCAGCTTGTACACGGGAAGTGTCGCTTTGGCCTTCAGATCATTGATATCATACTCTACTATAACCTTCTCCTGGGGAAAAGAATCCACCATGTCAGTGCGGAGAATAATCCTGATCAGTTTTTCCTGAAGCTCACGACGAATCGCCCGGGTCAAGTGGAGACCGTTCTGCTCTTTGTTCAATACCACATCGATCAGCGCGACGGCGATATCCTTTCGGACCCGGAGAATCTGCAGTGCCTCATCACAGCTGTACGCGTCGATTATTTCTACGCCCCGGTCGAGAAAGTACAAACCCTCCAGGTTTTTCTTCGTACTCTCATGGACGGCCTCTTCCGTATCCACCACCAGAACCTTCCATGAAGAGGGAAAAGTACTCTCATTCTCTGTCTGCTCAGCCGTCAAGCACTGCCTTCCTTTCAGTCACATTCATTTCACTCAACCTACCTATAATGGTTTCAGCATACAAAGAGAAAATGGTGAAGTCAATCACCTAAGCAAATCTCATTTTAGAAGTCTTAATTATTTCTAAAATGAGATTTTGCCTCAAACCCTTAGAAAAAATGCATTTCCTCATCGGTTGGAGGCATTCTCCTTATGGAAAATGGTATTCATTTTCCATAAGGAGAATCGCTGAATCACCTAAGCAAATCTCATTTTAGAAGTCTCAAGAATTTCTACACATAGGAATGGAGACCGGACATCAGGTAATTCACCCCGAAGAAGGTAAACATGGTAAGCAGGAAACCGGCTATGGAAATCCAGGATGAAAACCTGCCCCTTTTCCCGGGGACCATTTTTTTCCCCGAAACCATCCGCATATGGAGGTAGAGGGTATAGGTGAGCCAGGTGACCAGAGCCCAGGTCTCCTTCGGGTCCCAGCTCCAGTAGCTTCCCCATGCCTGCTCCGCCCAGATCATCCCGAAGACCAGGGCCCCCGTGGTAAAAAAAACATAACCGATGAGGATTGAAATATAGGTGATTCGATCCGCCCGGCTCCTTTTTTCCTTCGAAGAGGTGGTCAGAAACACCACTGAAGCGGCAAAGGCAACTACAAAAAAGGACTCCCCCACGAAACTCAACACTACATGTGCAACCAGCCAGTAGGACTGGAGTGCCGGTACCGGCAGGACAAGCGTATCCGGTACCAACGGTGAGGAGGCAAGAGCGAGAAAGAGAGACACCACAACGGTACCGATAAACAGTATCACCCGATCACCCCTCACCTCTTCGTCCACCTCCGCCTCCTCGGAGGACGGCACTATTCTTCGGCCAAGAAAATAGAGCAGTATACAGAGAACCCCCGAGAAGAACACCAGGGCCTCATAGGTGTTCGTAACGGCGGGGAAGGATATCCGGTAGGAGCGATAGCCGAAGTCGATGAACAGCATGAACGCCGCGATGAGAAAAAAAATCTGCTCCACTTCATAGGAAAAATGCCGCGAGCGGAAGAGTTTTATTATCTGTGTGATCATCAGGATTATCAATATGACGAAGGCAGTGGTGGAAAACATGCTTTATTCCTTCCGCAGGTAAATTTTTCGCAGCCGGTCCGCCGCTATCATTGCCAGTCCGATGACCGCCAGAATCGCCCCCCATACAATTGGGGGATACCCCGGATCATAGACCGCCTGAAGTACCGCGGCCTTAGGGCCGGTCTCGAACTTCTCATACCCGGTCTGGTAAATCTTGAGTCTGCCGATGGACAGGGGATGATTTACCATAATTTCCATCATATCCCCCAAGGGATCGCCACCTCGATACAACCGTACCTCAGAAATATAGCGACGAACGGTTCCGTCCGTGTAATAATCCATTCTAAAGTCGACCAACTCCAGGGAATACTCCTGATTCAGGAAGGCCGCGTCTCCCGGTTTCAGAGTAACCACCCCTTCCACACGACCGTAATAACTCATCAGTCCCCCGATGAGAAACAGGAGAATCGCCCCGTGCACCAGGTCGGGTCCCAGTTTCAGAAAACCCCTGGCAGAGAGGTATACCCCGGATTTTAACAGGCCGACTATCCGGGAGATCGCACAGAGTACAAGATTTATCATAAAAAGTACCAGCGGTACCACTATCGGGACAGTTCCCCCTACACCGCCGAACAAAAGCCGCAGATCCCCGAAAATTCCCGTGATCACCGCCATGATAAGAAGCCAGGCAATCAGAACAACCGCGAGTTTTACGGATCGAAAAAAAGTATAGAGCTTCTTACACATTGTTCCCCGCCGTTGAACCTATCCATCAATAGGTGACCGCATCAATCGCGTTGTCCTCCGGACCACCCTCTATCTGTACAAAGACCTTGTTCGGCATACAGGCGCTCCAGTCACCGCCGTCGCTCAACTCGCCGGCCTGCACGCAGAGCTTGTTCGGACAGGGCGAATCCACGACTGCCGCCTTCCCATCATGGATATGCACATGGGTTGTGCCGATAGGCCCCTCCACCTCAATCTCCCTGTCCGTATCAAGGGAATACACGTATACCTTCTCATCACTTCTGATACGCACATGAAGGGGCCCCGAATCTCCTCCGTAGACATACACCGCCGTCGCGAGGGTGAGGAAAACCGAGAACAGAATGGCCGTATAATCCAGAATCTTCAGATGCGGTTTCACTTCGCGGCTATACCGCTTTTTCCATAATCCGGTTCAGGCGCTTCACAAAATCGGAGGGCTTCTTCAGTTCCGCCCCCTCTATGAGAAGCGCCTCGTCCAGAAGAAGAAAACTCACATCCTCCAGGAGTTCCTTGTCCTCCGAACCCATGAGCTTCTTTACGATGGCGTGGTCAGGATTGACCTCCAGGATAGGTTTGATTTCCGGGATTTCCTTCTGTCCCATCGCCTTCATGAGCTGCTGCATCTGCATAGTGGGATCATCCTCGTCCGCCACGATACAGGAGGGAGAATCACTGAGACGGTTGGAAGCGACCACATCCTTTACCCGCTCGCCCAAGACTTTTTTAATTTTCTTCATGAGGGGTTCGAGTTCTTTTTCCTTCTCCTGGTCCTTCTCGGTCTTCAGTTCTTCCGCGGCACCGCTGCGATTCACCGCCTTAAGCTCAATGTCCTGGTATTTGCCGATGGAAGGGACAACGATTTCGTCGATATCGTCATCCATCAGGAGTACTTCGATACCCTTATCGCGGTAAGCTTCCAGGAGAGGGGAGTTCCTCAGGGTTTCCTCGTCTTCTCCGGTCACATAGTAGATCGCCTTCTGATCTTCCTTCATGCGTTCCTTATATTCCGCCAGGCTTGTAAACCCCTCCACCTCGGTGGATTTGAAGCGTACCAGCTCCATCAGGGTCTCACGGTTGGCAAAATCGGAGTAGAGCCCCTCCTTAAGGGGACGGTTGTACTGTTCGATGAAGGTGAGGTATTTTTCCGCGTTGTTCTCGGAAAGCTGTTTGAACTCGGAGAGCAGTTTTTTTACCGAAGAAGTACGGATCTGGTTCATCACACGGTTCTGCTGGAGAATCTCACGACTCACATTCAGGGGCAGATCATCGGAATCAACAATACCCCGCACAAAGCGCAGGTAGGTCGGCATGAGCTCCTTCGCGTCGTCGGTGATAAAAACCCTGCTTACATAGAGCTTCACCCCGGGCTCGTAATCGGCCTGGTACATATCGAAGGGGGCCTTCCGGGGAATATAAAAAAGGGTCGTATAAAGGAGGGTCCCCTCCGCCTTGGTATGCACATAGTAGAGGGGATCATCATTGTCATGACTGATACTCTTGTAGAACTCGTGGTACTCTTCCTCGGTGATCTCCGATTTCGGCCGTTTCCAGAGGGCCGAAGCCTTGTTGACCTGTTCCCGCTTGTGCTCGATCTTCTCCTTCCGATCGTCTCCCTCTCCCTCATAGCTTTTCTGGTCATATTCCATAAAAATAGGAAAGGCGATGTGGTCGGAGTATTTTTTCACCAGCTGTTCGATCTGCCACCGGTTCGCGTACTCATCCCCCTCTTCATTCAGATGAAGGGTGATGGTCGTGCCGAAATCATCCCGTTCGCCCTCCTTAATGGTGTAGGCCTCCTCACCGGTACTCGTCCAGAGCCAGGCCTGGTCCTCTCCCGCCTTCCTGGTCAGGACTTCTACCTTGTCGGCCACCATGAACACGGAATAGAACCCGACCCCGAAACGCCCGATCATGTTGGCGTCCTTTTTTGAATCACCGGTGAGCTGGTCCAGAAAGCTCCTGGTTCCCGATCGAGCAATCGTTCCAAGCTGGGTGTCGAGGTCTTCGCTGTTCATACCGACTCCGGTATCCCGAACGGTGAGGGTCTTCTTCTCCTCGTCAAACCGGATCTCGATCAGCGGATCAAAATGAAGTTTCTTGAACTCCTCCTTCGTCAGGGTGAGGTATTTCATCTTGTCCAGCGCATCCGAGGCGTTGGAAATGAGCTCTCTCAGAAAGATTTCCTTGTGTGAATAGAGACTGT
>CAZJIN010000024.1:0-12730 GCA_964545955.1 uncultured Sediminispirochaeta sp. | reverse complement strand
ACTTAAATTTTTATCATTCCCCTAGTATCCAGGACCGGAGCCCCGCCGCAACCGCCTGGGCAGCCGCCAGCCGCGCGATCGGAACCCGGTAGGGCGAACATGAAACGTAGTTCAGCCCCGCGTAGTAGCAAAAATGCACCGAAGAGGGATCACCACCATGTTCTCCACAGATTCCCATTTTGAGGTCCTTCTTGGTCTTTCTACCCTTCTCAACAGCCATGGTCACCAGCTGTCCTACACCGGTCTGATCAAGACTCTGAAAGGGATCCTGGGGCAGGATATTCTGTTCAAGGTAGTGTCCGATAAAACTCCCGATATCATCCCTGGAGTACCCGAGGGTCATCTGGGTCAGGTCGTTCGTACCAAAGGAGAAAAAGTCGGCTTCCTCGGCAACTTCATCCGCCGTAAGAGCAGCCCTGGGAATCTCGATCATAGTTCCAATCTTGTAAGCCAGGTCGCTCCCCTGCTTTTTGAGTACCTCCTGCACGATTTTCTCGGCATTCGCCCTGAGCACCTGCAGTTCCATACGGGTCCCGATCAGGGGAATCATGATCTCCGGGTAGACCTTCACGCCGGCCTTTGCAACCGTAACGGCGGCAGACATGATCGCCTCGACCTGCATGTCGTAGATTTCAGGATAGGTGATTCCCAGGCGACACCCCCGGTGACCGAGCATCGGGTTCATCTCCTTCAATTCTTCGGCCTTCGCCTTGATTTTTTCCGGATCAAGTCCCGCTTTTGCAGCCAGTGCTTTTATATCTTCATCAGTCTTTGGTGTAAATTCATGAAGGGGCGGATCCAAAAGCCTTACCGTAACGGGAAAACCGTCCATCGCCTTAAAGATACCTTCAAAATCTTTGGTCTGTAGGGGGAGAAGTTTATCCAGGGCCTTCAGGCGGGCTTCTTTGCTTTCGGCAACGATCATCTCCTGAAAGATCTCGAGTTTTCCTTCATCGAAAAACATATGCTCGGTCCGGCACAGCCCGATTCCCTCCGCTCCGAACTTGCGGGCCTGCAGGGCATCCGCGGGGGTATCAGCATTGGTTCGTACTCCGAAACCCTTCTCTTTCACACCCTTACGATCGGCTTTCTTTCGTACATCGTCGGCCCAAGCGAGAAACTTTGACAGATCGTCGGTAATCTTTGGATTGACGAGGGGGACCTTGCCGTCAAAGACTTCTCCACTGGTCCCGTCGATGGTGACCCAGTCACCTTCCTTGTATACCTTACCTTCAATGTCAAGCTTCCCGCGGGTGACCACCGCGGCTCTACACCCTGCGACACAGGGCTTGCCCATTCCACGGGCCACTACGGCGGCGTGACTGGTCATACCTCCGGTGGATGTGAGAATACCCTCCGCGACGGCCATTCCGCCGATATCTTCGGGACTTGTCTCTCTGCGTACCAGAAGTACCTTTTTGCCATCCCTGACCCACTCTTCGGCTTCATCGGCGGTAAATACCACCTGGCCGGTTGCCGCGCCGGGAGATGCGTTGAGCCCCTTTGCCAGCACCTTGAGATTGTCCTTCGAACCCGGTTCAATCCGCGGATGAAAAAGCTGATCCAGCTGCTTCGGGGTGACCCGTTCAATCGCCTCTTCTTTGCTGATCATTCCCTCGTCAACCATATCGACCGCTACCTTGATAGCGGCGGCACCGGTACGTTTTCCGTTCCGGGTCTGTAGAAGGAAAAGATTGCCCTGCTGAATGGTGAACTCTATGTCCTGCATGTCACGATAGTGCTGTTCCAGCCTGTCCTTGATAACAAACAGCTGGTCATAGATCCGCGGGTTGATTTCTTTAAGAAAAGACAGGTTCTTCGGCGTTCGAATACCGGCAACCACGTCTTCGCCCTGGGCATTCTCCAGAAATTCACCAAAGAAAATCTTCTCTCCCGTAGAGGGATCGCGGGTAAAGGCAACGCCGGTTCCCGATTCTTCGCCGAAGTTCCCGAATACCATCGACTGGACATTCACCGCGGTACCGAGCAGTCCCGTAATGTCGTTAATCTTGCGATATTTGATAGCCTTGGTATTCATCCAGCTTCCAAAGACCGCACCAATAGATTTGTACATCTGGTCCCTTGGGTCCTGGGGAAAATCCTCGCCCATCTGTTCTTTGTATACTTTTTTGTAGACTTCGACGAGTTTTTTGAGATCCTCCGAAACCAGGTCGGTATCGAGCTCTACCCCCCTCGCCTTCTTCGCTTTCTCAAGCTCTCCCTCGAAAAGCTGAAGATCAAGCCCCATGGCCACATCCGAAAACATTTGAATAAATCTTCGATATGCGTCCCAGGCAAACCTTTCGTTCCCCGTTTTTTTTGCAAGACCAACTACGGCTTTGTCATTCATTCCCAGGTTGAGAATAGTATCCATCATCCCCGGCATTGAAACAGCGGCACCGGATCTAACGGAAACGAGGAGAGGATCATCGTGATCACCGAGTTTTTTCCCCATCATCTTCTCGAGTTTTGACAGATTTGCGTCAATCTCCGCCTCAAGTCCTTCGGGGTACTCTTTGTTTTTTTCGTAATAGATCTTACACACCTCGGTGGAAATCGTGAACCCTGGGGGAACGGGTACTCCAAGATTCGTCATCTCAGCCAGATTGGCTCCTTTTCCTCCCAAAAATTCCTTCATACCGGAGTTTCCCTCCGCTTTTCCCTCTCCAAAAAAATAAACTAGTTTTTTTCCCATTGATCCTCTCTACCTCCATGTCATACGTCGTGTGCATATTATTTTTGTGTTCGATTGTAAGATAAATACCCTGTGGTGTCAACAAAACCAAAAAAATGCGGAAACTGTATAACAGAATCCGCATTTTTGATTTTACGCGGTGTAAGCTTCAAGATGACCGCTCCGCGAAGGATGCTGAAGTCTCTTGATTGCTTTCTTTTCAATCTGACGGATTCGTTCTTTGGTCAAATTGTACCTGTCTCCGATGTCCTTGAGACTGAGAGGGGTTTTGCCATTAAGTCCATATCGGTACTGAATGATATCTGCCTCTTTTTCACTCAAGGTCTTCAACATTTTATTGATGTCATCCTTGAGGGACTTGTCCATGGCCTCGTCCTCCGGCGCACGGTAATCCCTGTCTTCAATAAAATCCCCAAGCTGACTGGTTCCCTTATCGGCATAGACCGGTGTTTCCAGAGAAACCAAGTCCTGGGATATACTGATGAGGCTTGCCACATGATCCCTGTCCATATTTACCGCGTCGGCGATTTCGTGGATCTCAGGATCGTTGGCCTTGCCGCTCTGCAGTTGCTTCCGGGCCTTCTCGATCTGAACAAGCTCATTTGCCCTGTTGAGGGGCAGTCGGATCATCCTTGCCTTTTCACTAATGGCTTTGAGAATCGCCTGACGGATCCACCATACGGCATAACTTATAAAGTGATATCCCTTGTCAACATCGAATCTATCGATCGCGTTGATAAGCCCTATATTCCCTTCATTGATCAAATCGCTCAAAGGCATTCCCTGGTTCTGATACTTCTTTGCCACATTCACCACAAACCTGAGGTTGGAACTGACCAGCTTGTCTATGGCTTCCTGGTCTCCCTTTGCCGCCTCGCGAGCGTAATGGTCCTCCTCCTCTCTTGTGAGCAGGGGGATCTTGTTTATTTCTTTTAAATATATCGAGATGATGTTTTCATCATCATGTAGGTCTGAAGAGGTCGCAAGTCTTCTTTTTGCTGTTTTTGTTTCCATGGTTGCCTCCTACACATTATATGCAAAAAGCATGCCATTTAACCCAAGAACAAACACTGTATTTAATTTCTTATATTATATATAATTAAAATATTTTAATGTTTTACTAATAATTGTACTTTTCTATAGATGTGTCATTAGTACCCATATGGTCCCGATCAGGAAAAAATCATGGTAGAAATGCCACACTTCGGGGGTTTTTTCTTTAAATTGGGTAAAAACCCGCCCCTCCCGGGCGTAGCTTATTCAAAATCAAGAATAGTACATGCCCCAGACCGTTTCGGAAGCACCTTCAGGGTACCATAGTCGATGGTTACTTCACGAAAAAGACAATCCCGTTCACTCGGGTCAATTGCATCCAATATACCGGAATTGAGAAGTTCTTCCCAGAACAGAGAAATAATCTCCAAGACCTGATTTCTCTCTTCATTGGAAAAAAAGGATGCCGAATTCTTCGCGGAAAAATACCTTGCCAGTTGGATCGCTTTGAAGGTATGCCAGCTTTGCTCTTTGTCACTCCCGCGCTTCCGTAACATCATGGAAGCAGGTCCTTCGGGATCGACCGCCGCTGCCGAATACCAGCACTCACGAGATTCCTTCAAATGGCCGAGCTTCATAAAGGCGACCCCACATAGGTAGAGAATCCGGGAAAGCCCTTCACTTTCCTCAGTGGAACAACTACTTAAAGCCTTTTCAAGACAGTTAAGCGCCTCCCTGGGCTCATGTCGCGCGAGAAAGATTTTGGCCCTGTTCAGGTTTAGATTCCACGATTGCTGCATTGGTTCTCACCTCTTCGATAAAGATACTAAATTCTCCACCTTGGGGCAAGCTTTCGATTCCTACAGCCCCTGCGAAAGCCCTTGCGGAAGACCATGAAGCTGCCTCCTCGACGGTCCATATCATGATTCTCCCGTGATTTTGAAGGAGTTGTTTCAAGGCTTCGAAATTTTTTGCAATTTTCCGCTTGACCCTGAGAAATTTCATGCGTATATTTTTTACAAAGTTACACACTATTGTTGTTATGTAAATTTTATTAAACACTTTTGCAGGAGGAAGGTATGAAGATAAAGCCGCTTGGTGATCGCGTGCTTGTTAAGCTTGAAGAAGTTGAGGAGAAGACTGCCGGAGGTATTTTCATACCGCAAACCGCTCAGGAGAAAACACAATCCGGGCTGGTAGTAGCGGTCGGAGAAGATGAAATGATCCAGGTAAAAGAGGGTCAGAAGGTTATGTACGACAAGTATGCAGGCACACAGGTAAGTGTCGATAACGTAGATCACCTGCTGATCCGTTATTCCGACGTCCTGGCAATTATCGAATAAACCAGGAAATCATTCAAAAGAAGCTGCCCTTTTTTTTCGGGCAGCTTTTTTTATCTTTTTTACTCCGATTTTACTCCGATGAGGCGGAGAAAACGGATAGTACCGTGGCTTCTTCCTATTCATCGGGACCTGTATCCAGGTCAAAGAAAAAATTCTCAATGTCCTGAAGCAGATATGGGGACTCTTCGATTTTTCGAATAGTATTCGGGAGTGAATCAATCAGGACCTTTCCATAACTTTTTTTAATAATCCTGGAATCAAGGATTGCCACAACCCCTCGATCAGTTTTCTTTCTCATCAGTCTTCCGAATCCCTGACGAAGCTTCATCGCCGCCTGGGGAAGGGAGAAGTTGAAAAAAGAGTTCCCCCCTTCAAGTTCAATTGCCTCCATTCGGGCCTGAATCACGGGATCCGTGGGAACGCCGAAGGGCAATCGGCAGATAATAACCAGCTTAAGAGACTCCCCCGGCGCGTCTACCCCTTCCCAAAATGAGTTTGTGGCAAAAAGAACACTGGATATATCACTGTGAAACTTTTCCAGCAACTTTGAACGGTCTTCGCTTCCCTGACGCAACACCGCTATCCCCAGTTCTTCCAGCGGGGGCGCCACCGATTCGTAGGTCGCCATGAGCATTTTGTAGGAGGTAAACAGAACCAGACCGCTTCCCCCTGAAACCTCCAAACATTTTTGGACAAACTCAATTACGAATTCCTGATATCCCTCCTCTGAAGGTCCCGGCGCGTCGGAGGGCACCGCGAGCAATACCCTCCTGCGATATTCAAAGGGTGAATCCAGCCGAAGGGTGGAAATTCTCTCAGAGTAAGCTCCGTTCAAACCAACCCTTCCCATCCAGTACTCAAAATTTTTTCGCACAGTGAGAGTTGCCGAGGTTGACACCACCGTCTTATGTGGTTCGTACACGGCTTCCTGCATCATGGTGTCTATTTTCAGAGGAGTGAGAATCAGGGAACAGTAATTATCTTTTTTTGAAGTGGTGCCTTTTTCAATCCAGCACACAAAGCCTTCCTGTCCGTCGTAATCCTCCAGGGAACTCAAAAGCGCGGCGAACTTTGCCAGGCGCATCTGAATGATACCGGTCTCAAAAACCTCGGACTCCTGTTCATACTCCTCTTCGATACCGGCCAGACCGGCCTCCATGATACCGAGCAGCTTAACCAGTTCCACACGAACCTTCCGAAGAGAATCAACTATCCCGCCGAGTTCCTCTTCCTTCAGTCCCGGCTTCAAACGAAAGCTCATGCGTCCCCCAAGGAAACCGAGCAACTGGGTATCCAGCCTCTCGGCTTCCCCATGGAGTGCCTGCACCGCCGCGGGAATCTTTTCAAAATGTTCGGGCTTTCGACTCATTTTTGACAAAGCCTGAGAGAGACCGAAGACACCCTTCTGATTCCTTGTGTAGAGCCGGTATAACTGCTTGAAAAGGGCCAGTTTATTGTATTTACTTGAAAAGAAGCTGGTAGCACTCTGTTCCAGGGAATGAGCTTCGTCGAATATAATCCTGTGGGC
This sequence comes from uncultured Sediminispirochaeta sp., assembly GCA_964545955.1. GTDB lineage: Bacteria > Spirochaetota > Spirochaetia > DSM-16054 > Sediminispirochaetaceae > DSBN01. The sequence goes on along the minus strand of CAZJIN010000024.1, from coordinate 6,171 downwards.
CGGCGGAAGGACCGCCGTTGTGTCGAAACCAGCGCCATCCATCCTCGCGGCCAGATCGGAAAAAAGCAGGTGGTGATTCACCACGAGGAGATTCGAGGCCGCCGCTTCACGCCTCGCCCGAAGCACAAAGCAGTCCTCCCGAAAAGGGCAACGCAGTCCCATGCAGGCATCGGCTTCCGAGCAGACCTTTCCCCATATTTCCCGGGAAGGAAAAAAGCTCAGATCATCCCTGCTCCCCGTTTTTGTCATCTTCACCCAGGAGCGGATTGATGAAAGCTCATTGTCATTATCACGAAAAAGCGACATATCCTCAAGGGCGTCCTGGAGGCGACGAAGACAGACATAGTTCCCCCGTCCTTTTACCAGCTTCGCGTTGAGAGATTCTCCGAGGATTTTTTCGGCGAGGGGAATATCCTTGTCCAACAACTGCTGCGGGAGGTAGTTAGTTGAGGTGGATATTTCCACCCGGTCCTTGTTCCGCAGGGTCCAGGACGCGGAGGGTAGCAAATAGGCCAGGGACTTTCCGACTCCAGTTCCAGCCTCTATGACTGAAATCCCCTTCTCGTTGAATGCGCGGGTCACTTCCTCGAGCATCTGGACTTGAACTTCACGAAATTCATAGGAGGGAAAATGTGAGTTGAGCATCCCCCCCGGTTTCAGATGATCGGAAAGAACATCACCTTCCAGATTAATTTCATTGAGACCCTCGACGGCTTCACTTACACAGTAGATATCGAGCACCTGGTTGTCTATTATATAAAATCCGATTCCCTGATTGCCCAATAGTGAAGCCACCTTCACATCAGCGGCGCTCGGGCTCAACTCCCCCGAAGGGTGGTTGTGGATCACCACGTCACCCTGTTCCATAAAAGAATAAACGGCAGGAGCGGAGCCATCGGTGCCCCGGGCAACCGCCTCGATTTCCGTCACCATACGACGTTCGTTGAGATGACCGACACAGAGGACCTCATTGCCCCCCGCGTCTTGGATAGTTTCACGAATTATGCGAATCACCGCGGGGGTGAAACGTTCTACACTTTTCATGCCCGAATTATAGCCATTCTCTCGTTTTTTTTGTATGCTATGGGATATGGAATTTCAGTTCTACAAGGTTTTTTTGGCCGAGCACGATTATATCCTCATCAACAGTTTTACCAACAGACTTCCCGAAGCTGAACAGATGCCTGTTTTTTTACGACAGATCTGCAATCGTCACACCGGTGTCGGAAGTATGGGTGTGATTATCCTGTCAAAAGATGCCGAACATAGCGCCGCGCTCAACTATTTTACCGCTGCCGGCAGTGAAGAGGCCCCCTCTCCGGAGGTGTTAATGTGCGCGAGCAGGTATGCTTTTGATTACGGCCTCGCGCAGAAGGAGGAGATCGTCCTTCAGACCGCGGTGGGTCCACGATTGCTCCAATGTATCGACAGCAGTCATTTCAGCTTCAATATGGGGAATCCCGCCACTCATGATGACAGGGCAATCACCTCTACAGGTACGGTGGACTACCAGGTTTCTCTCGAGACACAAAATCATAGTCTCCGTTGCATCCCGGTTTACTTCAATAACTGGATCGCGGCGGTCTACATGAGCGAACGGCAGCCCCGTCTCAACGAACAGATTTCTCTCAAACGGATCTCCCATATCCCAGTCTACTACCGCGTATTGGAAAAAGAGGAGCTTGAGTTCCCCTCCAGTCTTATAGAGGGCACCGATGTGATCGAAGCCGCCGCGTCGGTAGGAGTCGCCGCGGTGGTCAACGGATTCTGTGAACGGGACCTGGTGATCAAAGGGCCGGACGATGGAAGCTTTTTCTTCGAATGGAACGAGAGAAGTAACACGGTTTTTGTCACGGCAAAGCCACAATACGCCTTCGCGGGGACTTTTACCTTCAATGAGGATGAGTATGGACCCACTTTTTGAGAGGTTTGAACGTATTCTTCGTTCCTATTTCCGCAACGGGAGTATCAACGAAGGGTGGAGTAGCTCCACGAACGACCAGGATTTCAGAGATGCCTTTGATGAACTCGATGAGTTTCTTAAAACGGGGGAGTCCTCCGGTTCCCGAAAAGACGACTTTTACGATAGAACCGGGAGCAGTTCCTCCTTTCGCGGCACCGGCGAACCTTCACCGCCGGAGGTTCTGCGGGGAGATTACCGGGAGCTCGGAGTGAGCTTCGGCGCTCCCTTCGAGGACGTTCGCTCCGCCTACCGTGAATTGATGCGTGTCCACCATCCCGACCGTCACAACTCGGACCCCGCGATGCAGGAAAGGGCAACCCGCAGGGCCCAGCTGCTTAATACTTCCTTTCACCGGATTCGCGCATGGGAGGAAGCGAAAAAAGGGGGCTAAGCATTAGAACTCGAGACTGTAATCCTGAATTTTTCGATGGAGGGTTTTTCGTCCAATTCCCAGGACCTCCGCGGTCTTGGATTTGTTTCCGTTTTCATGTCTCAGGGTGGCCTTGATCATCTCACGCTCCGCGTCTTCCATGCTGCTTCCGATATCGAGCTTGATATAATCCGTCTCTGAACCGGAAACTACCGATGGAGGAAGATCCTCGTTGGTGAGAATCGTTCCCTTTGCCATAACCACCGCGCTTTCAATACAGTTACGCAGTTCCCTGATATTTCCAGGCCAGCTGTAGTTGTAGAGGGAAAGACGGGCTTTTGGATCAATTCCTTCTATATTTTTTTGGTTTTCATCGCTGAATTCACGGAGGAACGCCGAAGATAGTAGCGAAATATCCTCTTTTCTCTCCCGTAAAGGAGGCACATGGATATTGACCACATTGAGCCTGTAAAAGAGGTCCTCCCGAAACCGGCCTTCCTCTATTTCCTGCTTCAGCTTCCGGTTTGTGGCGGAAATGATACGCACATCAACCTCCTGGGTTTCCTCACCACCGACTCTCTCGAATTTTTTATCCTGTAGAACACGGAGAATTTTTATCTGCACCTGCTGGTTTATCTCACCAATCTCATCAAGAAAAATAGTGCCTGTGTGGGCCAGCTCAAAACGACCTCGTTTTCTGGAGGTAGCCCCGGTGAAGGAACCCTTCTCATGACCGAAGAGTTCGCTCTCGAGAAGGCTTTCCGTAAGGGCTGCGCAATGCACCTTGATATAGGGTTTATCACGACGGTTCGAGAGATCGTGTAGCGCGTCGGCAACCAGTTCTTTTCCGACTCCGCTCTCACCGGTTATGAGGACCGAGGCTTTTGTCGCCGCCACCTGGTCAATCATCTGAAGGATTTTTTGCATGGGAGAACTTTTTCCAATTATATTCCCGTTTCTTCGCTTGTTCCTGAGTCGATCAACCTCCTCTTGAAGACTTCGATGCTGTAGTACCAGTTCGCGGTTTGACAACGCCCGTTCAACCAGTAGAGAGAGCCTCCCGAGATTCACCGGCTTAGTCACAAAGTCAAAGGCGCCGTTCCTCATAGCCTCGACGGCGGTCTCCACGGTACCGTGACCTGTCAGAATAATTACGGGAATCGTTGGGTAGGAGGAGGTAATTCTCTTCAGAAGTTCTCCACCGGAAAGGCCGGGCATCTTAAGATCCGCGATCACCAGGTCGACCTGTTCTTCGTTCACGAGGTTCCACCCCTGTTTGCCCTCCTCGGCGAGGAGCACCCGGTAATCGTCCATCTCAAGAGAACGACCCAGACCCTCACGGATATTTTTTTCATCATCCACTATTAATATGGTGAATTTCATTCCTGTTCCCCTTTCCAATCGAGAAGCCGTTTTTCACTATCGGGAATCGGGATACTCAAGGTAAAGGTAGTTCCTTGGTCTTCCCGTGAATTCACGGTCACTTCCCCCCCGTGTTCCTTGATCACCTTGTACACCACAGTCAGGCCGAGGCCGGAACCGAACTCCCTGGTGGTGTAGTAGGGTTCAAAAATCTTTGCCATTTGCTCTTCCGACATGCCGATCCCGGTATCATTGATATCTATGTGGACGTAGCCCCGTTCATCCCGCGTTGTGATAGTAAGAACGCCTCCTTTGCCAATAGCGGCCATTCCGTTTTTCACAATATTTATCAGGGCCTGTTTCATGTATTTTTCATCAAGATCCACCTTCGGCAGATCCCGTTTTAGCTTCGTTTTCAACTCAATTTCATTCTCTTCAATCTCAAAGCGGATGAAATCAACCAGCTCCTCAACCACCTTGTTGATGTTCCCCCGCTTCATCCTCGTATCCATTGGACGCACCGCAAACAGAAAATCGACGACAATCCCATTGAGACGCTCAATCTCCTCCATGATTACCTCGAGGTAATGACCGGCCGTCTCTTCATCTAAACATTGGTTCTTTCTGAGGGCCTTCTGTATAAGTTGGATATGGATACCGATGGAACCGAGGGGGTTTTTGATCTCATGGGCGACTCCGGCGGCCAGGGTGGTGAGGGAGGCGAGACTTTCCGCACGCCGCAGTCGGGCTTCCTTTTTCCGCCTTTCAGTTATGTCCGAAACGAGAATGAGATTTCCATGAAGTTCGTCATCCCGGCCCACCGGTACTATCGAAAAAGAAAGGGTACGTCCTCGCCCCAATTCGTCAAGGGTGAATTCCTCCTCCTCAATGCTGTGTCCTTCAGTTAATTCCGTTTCGAGAAAAAGGGAAATCTCTTTATCGACAATCTGCTTCCATACGGGCTGTTCTTCCTGTTCAAGACGTCCCATTCTCAGCATATTCTTCAAGCTCTGATTCGAGAGGACCACCCGATGATCAAGGTCCGTCACCAGGACCCCGTCGGTCATCGTGTTCAGTACAAGTTCCAGCAGCTCATTCTCCGATGCAAGATCGAGAAAGAGCGCGCGGATCTGTTCAAGATCGAGTTTTGATAACTTTTTCAAAGCCCTGCGGATAAAACTCCTCATACCGACTCCTTCATGGAATAAAGCAGAGCTTCAAGCAAAAGATCCGGGGCCTGGTTGTACTGCTCAAACCGTAACAGTGCATCCCTGATCTCACCGTTCCACCTCTCCAGAAGGGGATAGGCAATTCCCCTCCCTTCCCCACCCGATTTCATGTAACCGTGAAGAATAGTGCTCACCGCCTGCAGGAAAGGCACAAAATAGATCGAGAGGTTTTTGTCCTTCAGAAACTCTTCCAGTTTTTCCGGTTCCCACTCCGCGTTTCCCCATACATAGCTAAAAAAATGGAGGGCCTGGGCATTGAGTTTCTTCAGTGGCACACCCTTCCAGGCAAGAAAAAAAGAGTTCAGGTCAGGGTATTCCGTGTTTTCCGTTCGAAAAATTTTTTTCAGCACCTCCGCGGACCCCTCTGCGTCCCGATCCGGAAAATGGTACTGCCGGACCCGGGAGAGTATCGTGGGCATAATCCGTCCTTTTCTCCCGGACAGCAGAACAAAATGAGTCTCAGGCGGCGGTTCCTCCAGGGTCTTCAGCAGGGCGTTTCTAGAAGAAGCCCCCATTTTATCGGCGTTCTCAAAAATAATCACCTTCGAAGAAGAGGAGCTCGTTGTATGCACCCAGGTGTTGATCGCCCGAACCTGGTCGATCGGAATATTGTCGCGGGGGAGTACCTTCACCAGCTCCATTGCCTGGGCCGTGACGATCTCTACACTTTTTTTCAACACAGGCTTCTCGGGCAGCTCCTTTTCCGGATAGAGAAGCTCAAGTTCCCCTTCAAGCTTTGAAACGGTGGACTCGATCTTGTTGAGTTTCTGTTCATTGCCCTCCCAGAGAATCGGGTCGAAGCGCCGGGTAAGCTTTCGTACGGCCCGTAAAAAAAGATACCTTCCCCCGGTACTACGACTTCTCACAAGGGCGTCTCCGGAGGCGGCGATCTCTTCTACGAAGTAGCGTGACCCCAGCATTAGTATATAAGGATGATCGAGAACGCGGTTCTGACGGCAGGACGGGCAGTTGCAGCTCCATGCGCCCTGTTCCCCGCAGGTGAGAACCCTCGACAGCTCGAGGGCTGTCGAGAGCTTTCCCGTATAGGGTTCCCCGTAAAAAAGCACGGCCCCGGGCAACTGTCCCCCCGAAATTTCCGATCTGAGCTGACCTATTAATCTGTCCTGGCCAAGAATATTCTCAAACACTGTACTGCTGCAACCTCTCTTCGATAAACCGGGCGCCTACGGGAATCACCTTCTGAAGAAACCGGGCCAGCATACTGTCCTGGAAGAAAGCGTCCACGT
>CAZJIN010000023.1:0-12916 GCA_964545955.1 uncultured Sediminispirochaeta sp. | reverse complement strand
TTCGAACCCTCGGTACCCGTAAGAGTACAACTCCTTAGCAGGGAGCCCGATTCAACCGCTCTCGCACCTCTCCAAAAAAGGAAAATAAAAAAGATCGGAGAAGGTGGGATTCGAACCCACGGAGCCTTGCGGCTCAGCGGTTTTCAAGACCGCCTCCTTCGACCACTCGGACACCTCTCCAACTATTTCCGGTGTACAAATATAGCGCCATGGACTTGCTTTGTCAACCTGTGCGTTGCAGGCCATACGACACGAGCGAATTGATCGTCCGGGGAAGTCCAACAGGAACAAACAGAAAATCCTGGATGAAGCCGGAAAATACGCCTTTCCAACGACCGACTACGAGGAGATGACCGCGGAAATCGAGGATGATTACCTGAAGGGTTTGGAACCGTGATTTTCATTGGTTCCAATATACCCATGTATCTGATTGGGAAAGAGCACCCGAACAAGGAAAGGGCCTTTTCGATTCTTCAGCGCTTGATACGGGATGAGGAACGTTTAGTGACGGATGCGGAGGCTCTGCAGGAAATACTCCACCGGTACAGGGCGATCCGTCGTACAGATGCCATACAGCCTGCCTTTGATACCCTTCTTGGTCTGGTTGATGAAGTGTTTCCCGTGGAGGCGACGGATACGGTTCATGCGGCGGTGATGCGGAAGAACCGGGTAGAGCGGTTACTCAGTTTCGATGGTGATTTCGACGCCTTTTCTTTTCTGAAAAGAATATCGTGACCGGCCCTCGTTGCGGTTTCGCGACTCCCGAAACACTACTCCTGGAGACTGTAGAGCCAGTTGATCTCCGCTTCCCATTTTTCGGGATCTATGGTCTCCAGAACAATAGGGATATCATCTAAGCGGGGGTCCCGCATGAGCAGCCGGAAGGCCTCCGTGCCGAGATTCCCCTCCCCGAGGCTGTGGTGCCGGTCCACCCGGCTGCCCAATTCCGATTTTGCATCGTTGATATGAATACCCTTCAGCATGTCGAAGCCCACAATCCGGTCAAAGTCCGCCATGACCTCACGGTAGCTTCCCTCCGTGCGGAGGTCGTAGCCCGCGGCGAAGGCGTGACAGGTGTCGATACAGACACCGACCCGGTCCTTCTCTTCGGTGAGTTCGATCAGACGGGCGAGATGTGCAAAACTGTAGCCCACGTTGCTTCCCTGTCCGGCGGTGTTCTCGATGACCAGGGCGACTTCGGAGGTTTCGGCGATGACTCGGTTCATGGCAGTCGCGATTCGGGTGAGGCATTCCTCCTCGCTGATTTTGTTGAGATGACTGCCGGGATGGAAGTTGAGTAGTTTCAGTCCCAGCTGTTCGGCCCGTCGTGCTTCATCCAGAAAAGCAGTGTAGGCGCGATTCCATTTCTCTTCTTCGGGGTTGCCGAGGTTGATCAGGTAGGAATCGTGGGGGAGGACGTGGTCCGGTCTGATTCCGCTTTCTGCCAGGTTTCGACCGAAAGCCTCGATGGATTCCGGGCTGAGGGGTTTTGCCTTCCACTGCCGCTGGTTTTTTGTAAAAAGGGCGAAGGCCTTCGCTCCCAGGGCCGCCGCGTTTTTCGGTGCGTTTTCCACGCCTCCCGCGGCACTTACATGGGCTCCAATATATTTCATGGTGCAAAGATAACGATTTTTTTCCTTGAAATCATTATCTTTTTTGACGGTTTACCAGGTAGACACCGCTCATAATGACAAGGGCCCCTCCTATCTGGATAAGACTGAGGGATTCGTTGAGAATGAGAATACCCGCTATTACACCGAAAACCGGGGGCAGGTTCCCATAGACAGAGGTGTTGGTACTTCCTAGTTGCCTGATCCCCACGCTCCAGAAAATATTCCCGATCACCATAGCGAAGACACCTGAAAACAGTGCCGAAAACCAGGTTATCGGTGAGAGGGAACCATAGATACCAATACCGTAGATGGGCAGGGCAATGACGGCAAACAGGAGGAAAGAGATCCCCATCAGGATGAGTACAATCTGTGAGGTGGGGTACCTCCGGGTAAGAGGGCGGACAAAAACCGTGTAGGTGCCGTATCCGACTTCCGAGATGACCATAAAGATGACCCCCCATAGATAGGTTTCTTCGAGGTTGAAGCCGGAGTTTTTTCCCGTGGCGATCAGGATAACGCCGATGAAAGTAGCGAAAATCCCTGTGATTTTGATTCTGCCCAGTCTTTCTATCTGAAACACACGGGTGATAATCGCGACCATAATGGGAAGGGTGCCCAGGATAATCGCGGACACACTCGCGGAGGAGAGGTCCACCCCGAAGGAGTAGAAAAACTGGAATACAAAAAACCCCGGTATCGACACCACAAAAAAAGCGGGAACATCAGCCCGGAGGATCCGGTTCCAGCTTCCCGTGAGAAACACCACGGGAAGGGCTATGATCACGCCGAGACCGAGGCGAAGGGCGTTGTAGGGAAGAGCGGGGAGTTCCTGAAAACCGATTTTCATCAGTATCGGATTTAGCCCCCAGAAAAGTGCGGCCCCGAGAAGCATCAGGTGGGGAAGCACCTCTTGAAAAAAACTGAGTTTTTCGCCTCGGACAGGTGAATTCATGGGGTGTTCCGGGGTATGATAATCGATGTGGAAAATCCCTTTCCGGGATTTGTCTCGAAGGAAATCATCCCCTGGAGCTGAAGAGTCAGCTGGTGAACCAGGGTGAGACCCAGTCCCTTCGAAGAATCGCCGGCGGGCACCTCTTCACAACCGTTTCCGTCGTCGGAGATGATTAGTCGGTAGGCCGACGGATCTTCGACGGTGGTAAAATTGACGGAGATCTTTCCTTCCGGTACTTTCTGAAACCCATGTCTGATGCTGTTACTCATGAGCTCGTTTACAATTATTCCTATGGGCAGGGCTTTTTCGATGGGAAGGGAGAACGCATCGACGAGTACTTCTATATCGATCTTGCGTGGTGAAAGATCGTACATCCCCCGAATCGCCTCACTCAGGTTTTCTAGGTAGATCGACATGTCGATTCGATTGAGGGTTTTTGAATTGTAGAGCTGGTTGTGAATAATAGCCATGGTGTTGATTCGGCCCTCAATGTCTTTCACCGTGCCCAGTTCTTCCGTCTTGAGATGGGGTTTTTGCAGGTTAAGAAGGCTGATAATCAGCTGGAGGTTGTTTTTTACCCGGTGGTGGACCTCCCTGAGGAGGGTCTCCCGTTCTTCAAGGGCCAGGTTGAGGCGGTTTTCGGTGTTCTTATAGCGGGTAATATCGATGTTGAGACCGAGGATGCCCCGGATCTCGCCTTTTTCCAAAATTGGAGCGACGATATTTCGGAAGGTTTTTTTCTTCCCGTCGATAGTGTAGACCTGTTCTTCCTCCGAAACTTCGCCACGGAGGGCGCGCTCATTGGTCTCACGCCATTTTTTCTTGATTTCTTCTGAGTCGGTTACCTCTTCCATATGCCGGCCGTTTTGCTCTCCCCATAGTTTTTTACTATGGTCATTTTGCATAACAGTACGATTCTCGCTGTCGTTGATCCAGAAGTCGAAGGGCAGGCTGTTGAGAGTCGCCTGGAGCTGGGCCGTCCTGGTACGCAATTCCTGCTCTATCTCACGATTTTCCGAAAGATCCTTCACCGTGATGATACAGAAATAACCGTCATCCTCGTCCACTCTCATGGCCGATATACGACATGGCACCTCTCGACCTGATTTGTGCACACAGGGGATTTCGGATTCAAAAGGGTGCCCGTCAAGACCTGCTCTCAAGCGGGAAAGAAGCTCGTCTTTTTTTCCGTCGACCATGGGCAATCTGTGAACCCTTTGTCCAATCAATTCCGTCGGTTTATATCCGAAAAGCTCCTCTACCTTCGAGTTCCAGTCGACGATCTTCTGATCGGCACACAAAAAGACCGCGTCATGGGTGATCTCAAAGAGGCTTTTGAACGCATCCGGAAAGGAATTGGGGAACATAGTGTGTATTCTAATACTTTTCTCATAACTACACAATATTATTGAGAAAAATGGAGTAATATGAGCTATTTGTCAGGAGTTGATTCTTCCAGGGTGTAACTGATCATCCGGTCGTCCTCAAAAATAAAGCGTCCATCGATGTATGCACCGTCGAGGGCCCTGGGCAGCCAGATAATGTCGTCTTCCCACATCTGATCGTAGGGAATCTGATCAAGGGGGACCCAGAAGGGCCTGGCCTCATCGGTTTCCGTCATTTTACCCCGGTAGGTGTCGGCAAAGAAGACATGGCCCTTCAGGGAATACCCGTTGGTAAAGACGAAGGAGATCTTTCCGACTTCCCGTGGTTTGGAGATGGTGAGTCCGACTTCCTCTTGTACCTCCCTCACCGCGGTCTCCCTAGGGGTCTCTCCCGGTTCCATCCGTCCGCCGGGGGCGTTTACCTTGCCCCGTCCCAGTCCTCTTTTTTTATCGATCAGAAGGACCTTATCTTCGGAAAAAATATAGCACACCACCGCCGTGTCCGAGGGTTCCCAGGCCTCCCAGTCGAATTTCTCAACTTTCCGGGGAACGTCGGTGAGCAGGTTTTTTTCTGGTGGATGGATCAGTGGGTCTCCCGCCACTAGGGCTTCCTCTTTTGAGCGGCAGGGGGCACACAGGTTGTCATCGTAGTAAAGAATGGTTTTCACGGGAAGCCTTGCGCCGCACTGAGAGCAGGTCAGGCGGAAAGGGAATATTTTTCTCCTGAAGAGGAATCCTATCCCACCGAATACCAGGAACCCCGTAATCAGTATCCAGGACCCGCCCCCGGCGGGATAGATACGCCCGATCATCAGTAGACCCAGGTGGAGTAAAAGCAATAAGCCCGCAAGATACAAAGTCGCGAAACGTTTTCCCTCCCCATGGTCGATATGGGACCTCTGGGAGAGGTTAAAAATCATGACAGCAATTAGAAGGTACAGGACGGGAGCTTCCAGACTTTGTACAAGCATAAACCGAAAATATACGTCAAAAAAGATATAGTCAAGCCCGGACAGCTGCGGTAGTATGAAGGCATGTATGAAATGAAAAGCGATCCCGGCACTCTTGATTTTCTAAAAAGTCTTGGTTTCCCCAGCGTTCGAGTCCACCATTCTTTCAACCACTTCGACTTCACCCGCGCGTCCCGGCGCATCCTGGTCATCGGCCCCATGGGCTCTGGGAAAACTGAATACTCCGCCCGGGTCTGGCGGGATGCCCGTGTGGCCCGTGAAAAAAGCGGCTACATCGCCGCCAGGACCACTACAGACGATGCCGATCGGCGCAATGTCTTTTTCATCCGTTCCCTCCTCGACGCCGGCCGTTTTCCCGACTATCCCGACGACGCCCTGGCCTATCGGGGCGGATACGAGCAATGCGGGAACCATATTGCAAAAATCCGAGACTCCTTCCACCTTGAAGAGATCCTCAGGGACCATCCGGAAGTAGGCACGTGGATTATCGATGAGGCCTCCTTTTACGACGAACGCCTGGTTTATGTGATGCGGAACGCAAGCACGCAGCGCGGTCTGATCTTCATTTTTCCCGCCCTTCTACTCAACTTCCGTAGGGACATCTTCAACTCCACCGCACGACTCCTTCTGGAAACCGCCACGGACGTCTTTCCTCTGACCGCCTACTGCGAGCATTCGGACTGTATCGCCGACAGTTTTTACACCTACCGTTACTACCAGGTGAACGGCGAAGAGTGTCCGGCCCTCTATTTCGATCCGCTCATCATCATCGGAGGGGATCAGAAAAAAGACGACCCCCTTGAACCGAACTACTGCACCCGCTGTGACAACCATCATTACCTCCCGGGCAAGGAGTACACCTTTTTTACTCTCAAACCCCTCGGGGAGAGTGCCGCCCGTGGTGACACCGAACCCCTCAAAAAAGAACTGAAAGCCCTCAAGCTGCACCGGGAAAAATCCCTTCTTTGCACCCATCTGAAGGACCGGTTTGCCGGTACTCCCGATGAACAGGTGAATATGAACAGTCTCCGGGTTGCCAACATCGCCGAGAAGGCCCTCATCTACCTCTATGCAGAGCAGAATCTCCTCCCCGAGGAACTCCTCATCCAGCTGGTGGACGATCTCAAGCTTGACCGGGGTTATATGAAAAAAACTCTTGCGGATAACCTCCGCCAGGTCGACCTTGACCAGCACATGCTTGTTGATATGTTCTGATTTCCCGTTGATTTTTCCCCCGGATCTCCCGAAATTGAAAAAAAGGGAGGCAAGCCCATGAGAATGGTTGATATAATCGAAAAAAAACGCAATGGTCGTGCCCTTACTGACGAGGAAATCCGCTTTTTCATCAACGGCTACATCGACGGATCAGTTCCGGACTACCAGGCCGCCGCCATGCTCATGGCCATCTGGTTCCGGGGCATGGATAAAAATGAAACAACCGACCTCACCCTTGCCATGGTCGACTCCGGGGACCGCATCGACCTCTCCGCAATCCCCGGAATTAAAGTAGACAAACACTCCACCGGCGGTGTTGCAGACACCACCACCCTCATTGTGGGCCCCCTCGTCGCCGCGGCGGGAGGCCGGGTCGCAAAAATGTCCGGCCGCGGTCTTGGCTACACCGGCGGTACCCTGGACAAACTCGAATCCATCCCGGGCTTCTCCGTCGACCACTCCATGACCACCTTTGCCGACATTGTTAAAACCTGTGGTGTCTCCGTCATCGGCCAGTCCGGTAACCTCGTTCCCGCGGATAAAAAACTCTACTCCCTCCGTGACGTCACCGGCACCATCGACAATGTCTCCCTCATCGCCGCAAGTATTATGAGCAAAAAGATCGCCGCCGGGGCGGACAAAATAGTCCTCGATGTAAAAATGGGTTCCGGCGCCTTCATGCGGAAGTTTGAGGATGCCGACGCCCTCGCCCGCATGATGGTTGAAATCGGTACCCTCGCCGGTCGTGAAACCCGCGCTCTGGTCACAGATATGAACCAGCCCCTCGGCAACGCCGTCGGTAATGCCCTCGAGGTTGAAGAAGCCGTTTTTATTCTCCGCGGAGAAGTCGAAGGGGATCTGAAAGAACTGTCCCTGAAGCTCGCCGAGACGATGCTCGTCCTCAGCGATGTCTTTTCCGATGAATCTTCCGCCCGGACAGCCCTTGAAGAGGCCGTCAGCTCCGGTGAAGCCCTCCGCCGACTCGCCTGTATGATCCGTCATCAGGGTGGCGATCCCGCGGTCGTTGAGGACACCTCTCTCCTTCCCCACGCTTCCAATGTGGTTCCCGTCCTCGCCGCCGATTCCGGCTTCCTCCGTAGCCTCAACACCACGGATCTCGGTCGAAGCGCCCTCCTCCTTGGTGCAGGCCGATCCAGAAAGGACGATTCCATCGACCCCGCCGTTGGTTACTGGATGAAAAAACGTCTCGGTGACCCCGTGGAAAAGGGTGAACCCCTCGCGGAGTTTCATGTAAACTCCAAAAAAAATATGGAAGAGGCTATCCAGCTGTTCCAGGGAGCGGTGGAGATAGGGGAGGAGTCTCCGAAAACCAATCCCCTCTGGAGCTAGACAGTTGTCCTACAATTGGTGTTAAGATCTAAGATAGTTATTGTTTGAATGTAATTTTAGCAATGAAATATGGTTTGTCTAGTTAAGGATATGTGTTATCTTAATTAATAGAAGAACTTATCATGCTTTTTAACACCATTTTTCAACAAACTGGAGAGGCAGGATGGAATTTACACAATCAGCTCTGGCAAAATACATCGATCACACCAACTTGAAACCGACCGCGACCGGGGAAGATATTCGCAGAATTTGCGGAGAAGCGCGGGAGTATGGATTCGCGTCGGTGTGTGTGAATCCTGTGCACATAGAACTGGTTCACAGGGAGCTTGAGGGCAGTTCCGTCATGACCTGTTGTGTGATCGGTTTTCCCCTGGGGGCGAACGATAGCAAGATCAAGGCGGCGGAGACGAAGCTGGCGGTGGAGCTTGGAGCAGATGAGGTGGATATGGTGATCAACATCGGAGCTCTGAAATCCGGAGACCGCGAGAAAGTGGAGAAGGATATAGCTTCGGTGGTGAAAGCGGCGGCGGGACGAACGGTGAAAGTAATCATCGAGACCTGTTATCTGGATGATCAGGAAAAAAAGATAGCCTGCGAATGCGCGCGAGATGGGGGCGCCCATTTTGTCAAAACCTCAACAGGTTTCGGTACGGGTGGAGCGACTGCAGAGGATGTACGACTGATGAAATCCGTGGTAGGTGATAAAATGAAGGTGAAGGCTTCGGGGGGAATTCGGTCTTTTGAGGATGTAGTGGCAATGATAGAGGCCGGGGCTGATCGAATAGGGGCCAGTGCCGGTATCGCGATCTTAGAAGCCGTGCGTAGAAAAGTATAGGAAAAGTATCAAAGGGGGAGAATGATATGAGGAAAATAGTATTTATAGCGGGAATATTTTTTATTCTTACTGGATTGAATGTCTGGGCCGGTGGGGAGCCGGAAATCCCAAGTATTCCCCCGATTACCTCGGGTACCCAGTATTTCTCCCCGAACGATGACGGAGTTCAGGATAAGGCGACCATTGATTTTACTGTCACCGTATATGTGAAGAGCAAGGACGGGTATGTCCCCGAATATGGACTTGAAATAAAGGATAGTGGGGGAAATGTTCTAAAGCGTGTGGTGGAGAAGGAAAAAAGGGATATAGGATGGCTGAGGTCCCTTTTTACCGGGTACAAGGAATTCACCCTCGAACGATCGGTGACATGGGATGGAAAGGATACCGACGGGAGCATCGTGAATGACGGGAGCTATGAGCTGTCACTGTGGGTGCAGGGGCCGAAGGAGAAGCGACAGGAGCAGAGTCTCGACAATTTTGTGGTGGATACGAAGGCGCCTGAGGCGCTGATCGTGGAACCGGAGTCATTGATTTTTTCCCCGAATGGTGACGGGAACAAGGATGTACTGAGAATCACCCATGCGAAGGCCACCTCGGAGGTGGAGTGGACCGCCCAGTTCGAAAATGAAGATGGTGATGCGGTGAAGACCTATTCCTGGGAAAACGGAACACCCGGTGATGTGGTATGGGACGGAAAGTCCGATGGGGGGACCGCGGTTCCGGCGGGAGAGTTTCGGTACGTACTTTCGTCCACTGACCTGGCGGGAAATGAGTCGGGGGAGATTGTGCTTGCGGGGATTGAGCTTGACAGGACCGAGACTCCGATCGATGTGCTTATCAAGCCACGGTTTTTTTCACCAAATGGAGACGGTGTTCAGGATACGGCAACAATTTACCTCGACCAGGCGGTCGAAGAGGGTATTATCGGATGGTCCTGGGGCGTTACAAACCGTAGAAATGAGGTAGTTTCTTCCGGAAGCCTGGAGGGAGCTGTGCCGGGAGAGATCGTGATTGACGGAACAACGCCGCAGCGCAGCAGGATCCTTCCGGAGGGAGTGTACGAGTTTAACTATACGGTAAAGTACAGAAATGGAAACAGGCCGACCGCATCCGAGGTGTTTGAGATTGATGTGACTCCTGCGGATATTTCCGTGAATGTGCAAAATCCGATTTTTTCACCGGATGGAGACGGGGTAAAAGACTCGACCGATATAAGCTTCAAGTCCGATGAGGTAGTGACGTGGCAGGGGAGTATTATTGATGATTCCGGGAGGGATGTGTTGTCCACCAGTTCGGACAGGACGACTTCCCTGATTGTTTGGGATGGTACGGATCCGGACGGGGAATCCGTCGAACCGGGGAATTACAAGTTGCTGGCAGCTTTTACCGATCGTGCGGGCAATACTACTGATATCGCGCCAAGGGGTATCAAAATAGATATTGCGCCGGTAGAGGTGAAGATAGCGGTGGAGGATAGTGCCTTTTCACCCAATGGAGATGGAAGGTCCGATATCCTGCCTATCAGGATTGAATCGAATCAGTACGAAGAGGTTCAGCGTTGGAACCTACACATCCTCAATCAGGGTGGAGAGGTGCAGCGTGTATTCAGCGGGGAGGATGAACTACCCCGTGAGGTGGAGTGGGACGGCAATCTCAGCCTGGTGAACGATGTGGAAAGCGGACAGGCGCCGGAGGGAAGATATTCCGCCGAGCTTGATGTGGTGTACAAAAAGGGTGCTTCCGCCGGAGATCGGAGCGGATCCTTCCTTTTGGATGTGACACCTCCCCGGGTGGGGGTGAAGGTGGCCCCCGATCCTTTTGCAAGGGCCAACGGAACAATAGAGGGGGATGTGTTTATCACCCTCGATGTGCAGGAAGAGAACGCGGTGACCGACTGGGAGATGGATCTCGTCGACAGTGAGGGCGAGGTGATCAGAACGTATACCGGTGGGGGTGACCCGTCCGGGGACATCACCTGGAGTCCCGGGAAGGATGACGATAAAACAAAGCTGAAGACCGAGTTGTTTACCCTGAAGCTACAGGTGAGCGATGAGGCGGGAAATGTGCGGGAGTACACCCAGAGGGTGCCTCTTGATGTGTTCCTGGTCAAACGGAACGGAAAGCTTTATATCGCGGTGCCGAATATTATTTTTGGCGCGTATCAGTATGCCCTGGATTCCCGGGGACCCGAGATGGAGCGGCGGAACCTCGAATCAATTGGACGGGTACTCGAGATTTACCGACGGTATCCTGCCCATGATCTCCTGCTGGAAGGGCATGCCCTGAATATTTTTCGCGGTGTGGATACCGAAAAAGAGGCCGAGGAAGAGGAGATCCTGGTACCCCTGACGGAAAACAGGGCACTGACGGTCAAAGAGGTCCTCGTGGACAGGGGGATGGATCCCGGAAAGATTGAAATTGAGTATTTCGGTGGAACAGAGCCGATTGTGTCGGTCCATGACCTGGATGTGCGGTGGAAAAACCGACGGGTCGAGTTTATCATGAAGAAAAAGTAGACCCGAAAGGAGCCTCGGCGACCTTCATGGTACGCCGAGGCCTTCGGGGGACAGACTATTGGAACAGAATTATGGAACAGACTATTGGGACAGAATAATTCCTTGCACATTTAGAGTGGAGCTGATAGCATTAAAACGTCCTCTTTCTTTTGAGAGGAGGTTTGTATGTCAAAAATTGAAAAAACCGTTCGAGAATTCCTGGAACCGACGGGAATCGAGATCAACGGTACCAGGCCTTACGACATTCAAGTACACAATCCCGGTTTTTACTCCCGTGCCCTGATCGAAGGGGAAATGGGTCTGGGTGAGTCTTACATGGACGGTTGGTGGGACTGTGAGGCCCTTGATGAGGCGATCAACAGGTTGTTGAAGGCGGACCTGGAGAGACGGGTCCGGGGGAACCTGAAGTTGCTTTTCTATGGGCTTCAGGGAAAATTATTCAACAGGCAAAGCGGTCGCAGGGCTTTCGAGGTGGGACAAAAACACTACGACACTGGTAATGGTCTCTACCGAAGGATACTGGACCGAAGGATGGTTTACACCTGCGGATACTGGAGAAATTCGGATACCCTGGATGAAGCACAGGAGGCAAAGCTGGAACTGGTCTGTCGTAAAGTTGGCCTCGAACACGGGATGAAGGTGCTGGAGCTTGGTTGCGGCTGGGGTTCTTTTGCCAAATATGCCGCGGAGAAATACGGTGTTGAGGTTACGGGGGTCACGGTTTCAAAGGAGCAGGTGAAGCTCGGGCGGGAGATGTGCGAGGGGCTCCCGGTGGATATCCGGCTGGAGGACTACCGCAATGTGACGGGGACTTATGATCGGGTTGTGTCGATCGGTATCATGGAGCATGTGGGCTGGAAAAACTACAGGACCTACATGGATGTGGTGAAAAGAACAATGAAAGAGGAGGGCATCGCTTTCATTCATACCATCGGCGGCAATACGTCGGTCACAAGTACGGCGGCGTGGACCAACAAGTACATTTTTCCAAACGGAATGCTCCCTTCAATCCATCAGCTGGGTCGGGCGATGGAGGGGATCTTCGTAATGGAGGACTGGCACAACTTCGGTCCCGATTATGACCGGACTCTTATGGCCTGGTATCGAAACTTCGAGGAAGCCTGGCCTGAACTACGGGAACAGTATGGAGAAAGATTTTACCGGATGTGGCGGTTCTACCTGCTCAGCGCGGCGGGGGGCTTTCGCAGTCGGAGGAACCAGCTCTGGCAGATCGTCATGACCCGGATTGGTCGAGACCAACCGGACTGTCGCATTACCTGAGGGCTTTGATGGGGCTTCAGACAGGCCGAAAACCGAAGCATTTCGATGTGATCGTCGTGGGTGCAGGGCCCGCCGGGTCAAGCTGCGCGAGGGCGCTGCAGGCGGGAGGCGCCCGGGTCCTCCTCCTCGATCATGAAACCTTTCCCCGGGAGAAGCTCTGCGCAGGCTGGATCACCCCCCGGGTGTTTCGTCTCCTGGGAACGGTTCCCGATGAGTATCCTTCCCCCCTCACGACTTTCCGGAAACTCCATTTTTACATCAAGGGCATTCATATTCCTGTGCGGACCTTGCAGTACGCGATACGCCGGAAGGAATTTGACCAGTGGTTGCTGCAGCGTTCGGGGGTTCAGCTTACGACTCACCGGGTCCGGGAGATTAGACGTGTTGTCCCCGGTCTCCCCGGGGCTGGGGTGACCTCCGGTGTGGGTGTAGAATCTTTCGGGGTATCGGCGAGACCCGGCTTTTCATGGCTCATCGACGATCGTTTCGAGGCCGACGTCCTGGTCGGGGCCGGTGGTTCAGCCTGCCCGGTGGCCCGTTTTTTTCGTGGAACCGCCGCCTCTGCCTCCCCCGCAGATCTCGATCCCAGGTCCGACGGGCGGCATCCCGATCCTGC
Organism: uncultured Sediminispirochaeta sp.; assembly: GCA_964545955.1. Taxonomy (GTDB): domain Bacteria; phylum Spirochaetota; class Spirochaetia; order DSM-16054; family Sediminispirochaetaceae; genus DSBN01. The sequence goes on along the minus strand of CAZJIN010000023.1, from coordinate 182 downwards.
CCGTCGGATTGTCGCCATGGAGGAAGAGTTCCGCTACCCGGCGGAGGACAGAAGGTGTCTGCTGTGGTTTTTTGAAAAAGGGCTACCCGGGTATTCCTGGTATGTTCCTAAGGCGAAGGGCTACCTCACCGTCGGGGTGGGGGGTACGGTCGGAGGGCTGCGCCGCCGAGGGATGTCGATTC
>CAZJIN010000022.1:0-13120 GCA_964545955.1 uncultured Sediminispirochaeta sp. | reverse complement strand
TGGTTCCACCCGGGGGTCGATCTTCCCGACGGACCGGATGTATTGATTTCCCAGCAGGCGACGAATGACGAATTTACCATGCGGACATCAACGAACAACGGAACAAGCCCGCAGCAGCTTGAGGAATTGGTACGTTTTCTCAGCGAACAGGGAGCGGCCATAGAGATCAACATTGAGCTGCCCGGTTCCTCCCACTATGAGGTGATTGGAGAACCTCAGCTGATACGCGCATCAGATTATACATCAGATTATAACAGGAAACAGGATAATTGAGAAACTTTTACCTGGTGCCGGCTGTTATGTTATGGGCTATACTGTTGCAACCTCTTTTTCCGCAGAGTTCCATAGTGACTGAAAACGAGCTTGAAGAAACCCTTGAATATCTCGAGAGTACCCCCCTCGAGATTGAAATTCACGCCCGAATTACCGGCGAAGACCGGATGAATGTCTGGAATACCCGGACAAGTGAAATCACCACTTCGGGTAAATCAGTGTCGATCACCCTTGAGGGGGAGAACCTCAAGGTCATTGCCTACCTGATTCCCTTTATAAATGAGGATGGTTCCATGTTTCTCGTGGCCCGTGGAGAGGTCTGGCTTGGAAACGCCCCGGGTGCAGAAAAGAAGTATTACAGTACGGTAAAAAGCCTTCCCATAAAGGCGGGGGAGAGTGTAATATTTTTCCCAACCGGTATGCTTCTGGACACCGAGGATCGAAGCGTGTATACCATCGAACTGGAAATACAGGTGGAACCCGTCGAATGAGCTCACGAAAAACATCATATACCCTCATCATAAGTGCAGCTTTTGTGTTACTGGTCCTTCTTGCCTATGTGAACTCTCTCTACACAAACAAGAAACCTCTCATCGAAAAACTCACCCCGTCCGCGGCTTTTCCAGGTGAAAATCTCACTATTCATGGAAGCGGCTTCGGAGACGGCAGGGGAAACGGGGATGTACTTATTGCCGGAATCAGGGTCACTTCGTCCCACTACGACGGCTGGAAGGATGGAGAGATTCGTGTCAGGGTTCCCTATGGGGTAGAATCCGGACGGGTATTCGTGATCACCGATCAGGGCCGAAGCAACGGAGTGCTGTTCACCAACAGGATACATATTCCCCTCATCCTCTCCGGTCCCGTTGAACCGGGGCATCCCTATATCAAAAATATTACTCCCGAAAAGGGTCCGGTGGGTGAACAGGTGGTAATCGAAGGGATGAACTTCGGAGGAAGGCGGAGGGATAACGGTGTATTCTTTCAATTTCTAGCTGTTGACAACACCACTTCGAATGTGTCGGACCCAGAGACTGAAAAGGGCAGGGTAGCTTGCGATGAACTGGATTTTGACTACAAACTGTGGAGTGATCAGGAGATTGTGATATTTGTCCCCGATGGAGCAGTCTCCGGGAGAATGTGGGTGGAAACCGATAGGGGGCAGAGCAATTCACTCTATTTTGAGGTCACCAATCCCGTGGGGAACAAGCGAATTGAGAAGAAAAAAGGGTATCAGATTCAGCAGGATGTGAGGATTTCCAATATAAATATCCCTGTTGGAGAAGAAAATATTGAAGTCTGGGTTCCCAGGGTGTACCAGGGCTATGCCCAGAGAGATGTAGAGGCCCTCTTCGACCCAGAACCGCTCTGGGATGATTATCACGGTGTAATGAGATACTCTATTCAGCCGAGGGAAGGGTGGTTCGACACTTATCTCAGCACCACTTACTGGTTTGACCGGTTCTGCATCTACACGGATATCAACAACGAAGCGGTGAACTCTTCCTACAATCAGGAAAGGAAGCTCTATGATTTTTACACAAATCCGGATATGTATGTTCCATCGGATGATCAGCTTATTATCTCCACGGCTGCGTCCGTTGTCGGGAGAAACACAAATCCCTATGTGAAAGCGGAGGCCCTTTATACCTACCTTTTGCGTCATCTGGAATACGATCCAAACTACTCTTCGGAAAATCTTTCCGATTCCCTGGATTCGAGGAAGGCGGACCTGAGGACCTATGGGCTTCTCTTCACCGCTATGGCCAGGAGCGTTGGCATACCCGCGAGACCTATTGCCGGATTTGTGGTGCATGGTGACAAGCTCACCCGTCGTCATGTGTGGGCGGAGTTTTACCTTCCCCAATTCGGATGGGTCCCCGTTGATCCTGCCATGGGAGACAGCGCCGGTCGGTACGATCTTCAGGTTGAGGAACCCGGGACTTTCTATTTCGGCAATCTTGAGAACCAGCACATAGCTTTTTCCCGTCAGGTAATTCAGATCCCGAAGGTGAATCCACGGTCTCTTGTTTCAATGAATACTAATCCCTACGCGCTCATGACGGCTTATGAGGAATACCCTGAAACCCTCGAAACCTACCAGGTTGATCGTCAGGATATTCTGGTAGTTGACTGGTGGTAAGCTTTTAGAGTTTACATATTTTCTATAGTAATTAAATATTTTAGAATTAATTGAGGCCGCTAAGCATCCCATTGGACTTCTAAAATGAGAATTGCCGTTCATCCCATGTTTTGCATTGACAAAGGTCGGCGGCGGCACATATACTTCTTATGAAGAGTTTTAAAAACGGATGAGGTATGAGTAACCCATTACAGCTTGCACTGGTAAATTTTAAAAAAGGCGCCTATATCATTGTTGAGGGGAAGCAACAGGCCGATTGTTTTTACATCATAAGATCGGGGCATGTGCAGATAAGCAAGGAGCTCGAGGTCGTCGAGGAAGAGGGGGGGAACACCCTAAAGGCCGGTGATTTTTTCGGGGTTGTGTCTACCATGTCCTCTCACAGTCATATTGAGACAGCCAGGGCTATCACCGACGTCACGATGATCGCGGTACAGCGTGACCAGTACGGAATGCTTATCCAGAGCAATTCACCCGTGGCTATGAAGATCATACAGCAGTTCAGCCGTAAGATGCGCTATCTTGATGATGCCCTCACAAGGATCACCCTCAAGAGTACCGCGGAGAAGGATACCTCTCACCTCTTCGAAGTGGCAGAGTATTATGCCAGACAGAGCCAGTACAACCAGGCCTATTACGCTTATCACCAGTATATTCGTAACTGCCCGACGGGAAGCAATATCGATCTAGCCAAAGAGAGAATGGCAAAGATCAAACCTTACTCCAAGGCCGTCTACCTTGACGGAAGCGATGATGAGTTTACCCGTTCTTACCCGAAGGATTCCATGATATTTTCCGAGAGTCAGCCGGGTAAAGAGCTCTACATTATCCAGAAGGGAAGTGTAAAGATCACCAAGATCGTCAACGACAACGAAGTACTGCTCGCCCTCCTGAAGCCCGGTGATATTTTCGGTGAGATGGCCCTTCTCGAGGACAAACCCCGCAGTGCTTCCGCTATCGCCCACGAAGGGGCTTTGCTCCTGGCGGTAAACAAGGCGAACTTCAGTCGCATGGTTTCGTCACAACCCCAGATCATCACCCGGCTCACCCAACTGCTCTCGGAGAGGATCTGGTTTATCTATAAACAGCTGGCCAATACCCAGATATCGGATCCTGTAGGAAGAATGTACGACGCGCTGTTGATTCAACTGGAAAAACAGCGAATCCCGATTACCAACTCCTCTTTTACCTTTGATTTCGGTCCTCAGGAGTTGGTGAATATGGTCGGTCTGCCCAAAGCCGAAGGGAATATGGCGGTAAGAAAGATGTTTGAGAACAGCCGACTTAAGATTATTGACAATCATATCCACGTGCACGATATCGAAGAGGTCGAAAAACAGGCGAAATATTACCGCAAGATGGAAAAAATCGTCAGAGCGAGGAAGAGCAAGGTTCATTAGACCTCACCCAGCTTCATTGAGCCTCAAGGTTAATCAATTTCAAGAGGAACCGTTGGAAAGAAGCTCAAACCTGTGGCGGAAAGTTCCCACCCCTCGGTTTTACGAAGCAGTCGGACCATTTCCTGTACCCCTTCGGTATCAACGAGGGGAGCGAGGATCCCCCCTCCGGGAAGTATCATGCCGGTGATCAGGGCGGTGATCTTTTCGGTGACGCCGTGTACAACGATCGCATCAAACCCTTCGAGATTTCCTTCCATCAGAAAATTCGGGTAAACCACAGGCACGACATTTTCTATACCAAGGTTCTGTCGGATTTCGGCGTAAGTCTCGGAAAGCCCCGGCGTCATCTCGGCGGCGTACACCGTTTTTGCCTGTTCGGCCAGAACAGCTACTGTATATCCGGTGGACCGACCGATCACCAGCACTTCTTTCTCATTATCGATACTGAGTAACTCGGCACAGGTCTCAATAAACCGCAATGTCGGGATAGCTCCGCCCTGGGGCACCGGAATAAAGAGGTCCGTATCCGCGAACTGTTTCAGGTTGTCGGGGAGAAATAAGGCCCGCATTTCCGAGGGAGTTCCGGAAAACTGATCTGTTGCGACGACCTGTTCCGATGCCGTCTGAGGAGCAACTGGAAAAATGGGTATGATCCACAGTAATAATGTGCAGAGGCCGTAACTGGATGCCCTTAGTATGTCCATGGGAATAAATATAACATAACTGAGGGTGAAGTCTATTTGTGAAAGGAAAAAAAGTTCAAGATTGTTGCTCAGGCGGGGGGAATTTGATACTATCTGTTCCTGTATACCTACGAGAAGGAGAATTACAATGAAAGCGGTTCAGCTCAAAAAAGCCTATAATCCCAAAGATTTTGAAGATCGTATTTACGACTATTGGACTGAAAACGAACTTTTCTCACCGGCAGATGGTGAAGGTGAACCCTTTGTTATTGTCATCCCTCCTCCGAATGTGACCGGTGTGCTGCATATGGGGCATGGTCTGAATAACAGTCTTCAGGACATTCTGATCCGGTATTTCCGTATGCAGGGGAGGCCGACCCTCTGGGTACCTGGGACCGACCACGCGGGGATCGCTACACAGCATGTGGTGGAAAAAAGACTTCGAAAAAAAGGAACCTCACGGATCGAACTGGGTCGAGAGAAGTTTCTCGAGGAGACCTGGAAGGTCAAAGATGAGCATCACAGTACTATCACGCGGCAGCTCAAGAAGATCGGTTCTTCCTGCGACTGGTCCCGTGAGCGTTTCACCCTGGATGAAGGGCTGAGTCATGCTGTACGTGAAGTCTTTGTAAGCCTCTATGAGCGAGATCTGGTGTATCGGGGAAACTACCTGATTAACTGGTGCCACTCCTGCGGTACCGCCCTTTCTGATGATGAAGTAGAACACAAGGAAGTACATGGAAAACTCTGGCACTATTACTACCCCCTCGCCGACGGGAGTGGAAGGATAGAGATTGCCACCACCCGACCGGAGACGATGCTGGGCGATACCTGTGTGGCTGTTCACCCGGAGGATCCCCGATATACCCACCTGGTGGGCAAGGAGGTAAAACTTCCCCTCACCGATCGTATCATACCGATAATCGCAGATAACTATGTGGACCGTGAATTCGGATCCGGAGCGGTGAAGGTGACCCCTGGTCACGATCCCAATGACTATGAGATTGCCGAACGGCATAACCTGCCGAAGATCAATATTCTCAATCCCGACGGAACCCTGAATGAGAATGTACCTAAAAAATACCGTGGTCTGGATGCTATGGAAGCACGGAAGCGGGTAGTTGAGGATATCAAGGCAACGGAACTCTACATCAGGGAGGAGGACCACGTTCACCAGGTGGGGCATTGCTACCGCTGTGATACCGTGATCGAGCCGTATATGTCGGAACAGTGGTTTGTACGGATGCGTTCCATGGCGGACAAAGCCCTCAACGCGTGGAAAGAGGGAAAACTCAAGTTTTTTCCAAAAAAATATGAAAACACCTACTCAAACTGGCTGAATAATATAAGGGATTGGTGTATCAGTCGCCAGCTGTGGTGGGGGCATAGGATACCCGTGTGGTACTGTGATGAGTGTGGAGAGGTCGTGGTTTCCAGGATCGATCCCGATGCCTGTCCGAAATGCGGGAACACCAATCTTAGGCAGGACACCGACGTTCTTGATACCTGGTTCTCTTCCTGGCTCTGGCCGTTTTCAACCCTGGGGTGGCCCGACAAGACAGAGGATATGAAAAAATTCTTTCCCACCACAACCCTTGTGACGGGATACGATATCATCTTTTTCTGGGTTGCACGGATGATCATGTCGAGCCTGGAGTTTCTAGAAGAGATACCCTTCAGGGATATCGTGATCACCTCTCTGGTACGGGATAAGCATGGACGCAAGATGTCAAAATCCCTTGGAAACGGTATGGACCCCCTCGACATCGTGGACCAGTACGGGGCGGACGCTCTGAAATTTACCCTTGCCTTTCTAGCTGCCCAGGGGCAGGATATCCTTCTTGCCGAGGAAGATTTCCGCTTTGGCTCCAAGTTCGCCAACAAAATCTGGAATGCCGCCAGGTTCCTTCTAATGAACCTCGAGGGTCGTACCCTACAGCCCAGGGAGAGTATCGAGATGAAGGAGATCGATCATTGGATCTACCATCGTCTGAATAAATCCGTTGAAAAGATAGAATGGGCCATCGGGAACTATCGTTTCAACGATGCCTCTCAGGGGGTATATGAATTTTTTTGGAACGACTTCTGTGATTGGTATATCGAAGCTTCCAAGATCGACCTCTACAGTGAAAATGACGCGGACAAGGATCGTGCCATCACCCTTCTGGTCTACCTTCTCGAAGAGTCACTCAGGCTTTTGCATCCTTTTCTTCCCTTCGTAACCGAAGAGATATATCAGAAAATGCCCGTGGAAATCCGTGACGAACACCTGATTACCGCTCACTATCCGGCCTATAGTACCGGGAGAGACAAGCCGGAAGTGGACGCGAGATTTTCTGCTCTCCAGGAGGTGATCCGGGCTGTACGAACGATTCGCAGCGAGTTCACCATTCCCCCGGAAAAAAAGATTCGTGTGGTCATTCAAAATGACGCCGATTTCTTTGCCGCCGATTATGTAAATCAGAGTACTGCCCTCATAGCAAGCCTGGTGAACGCCGGCGAACTTGAAGTGAGTACTGAAAAACCGGACACCACCGGCTCTGTGCCCGCCGCGGGAAACGGCTTTGAGGCCTTCGTCTATGTAAGCGAGCTTATCGATGTGGCGAAGGAGAAAGCCAGGTTCGAGAAGGAGTTAACTACCCTCTCTAAGTTGCTCGTCGGAACTGAAAAAAAGCTTCAGAACCCCGGTTTTACCGGGAATGCGCCGGCGGAGGTTATAGAAAAGGAGCACTCAAAGCTGAAAGAATTCCGAGACCGGATCGTCAAGGTGGAACGGTATGTGAAGGAGCTTTCGGCATAGACGCCTCTGAGCACGGTATCAATACCCCGCCCCTTGGGTCGGTGTGGGCCGCAAAAGCGGCCCTGGTCCAGGGCAAGCCCTGGGGTATGATACCTTTCATAAAAAAATTATTTTTTAAATGTGATTTATTTATGATGTTTGTAACAAATTAACTAAAAATACTATATTTAAAAAGTAAATAACAGAAAATATAGTAGAGAACACACTGAATATTGATATTTAGGAACAATATTAAAAGAATAATAAAAATATTATAATAATCAGCACGAAAAATAAGAATTTGTACCTTTTTAAAATAAAGAATCTTACTTGAATTTACGCAAAAAAATATTTATGATACTACTGAATTTCTCAGATCTTGAGTAAATGTTTTATCTTATCTCAATTTCTGCAAGGGAATTTATAGAAACGACCACAATTACACAAAGGGGAAGGTTATGGCAGATTCAGCAGTACAAGAATATATTAAAAGTGTTGGGATTGAGAACATAGATGCCGGTGCGCTTGCGTATATAGCTTCTATTGAGAAGGTCGCCCAGGTCAGTCCTGAGACGGCAGCTTCGATTGTAAAGGAGTTTCGCGACCAGCGCAGCAATCTCAAACTCATCGCGAGTGAGAACTATTCTTCACTTTCGTCACAATTGGCGATGGGCAATCTTTTGACGGATAAATACGCGGAGGGTTTTCCCTATCACCGTTTTTATGCCGGCTGTGACAATGTAGATGAGATTGAGAGTTACGCGGTGGAACAGGCGAAGAAACTCTTCAACGCGGAACATGCCTACGTGCAGCCTCACAGTGGCGCGGACGCGAACCTTATAGCCTACTGGGCGATCCTCCTTACAAAGATACAGAATCCCCTCCTTGAGAAAATGGGAGAGACCAATCCGGCTCATATTACAAGGGAGCAATGGGATGAGATCCGTACGGCGATCTCAAAACAGCGACTTCTGGGTCTCGATTACTATTCCGGTGGACACCTGACCCATGGATATCGCTACAACGTTTCGGCCCAGATGTTCGACGCGTATACCTACGGGGTAGACCCAAAGACCGGTTATCTGGACTATGATGAACTCGAAAAAATGGCGATGAAGATAAAGCCTCTGATTCTCCTGACAGGCTACAGTGCCTATCCGAGGCTGATCAACTTTAAGCGGATGCGTGAGATCGCTGACAAGGTCGGAGCGGTTTTCATGGTTGATATGGCCCATTTCGCCGGGCTTGTTGCCGGGAAAGCTATGACCGGTGAATATGATCCGGTGGCTTACGCCGATGTGGTATCCACTACAACACACAAGACCCTTCGTGGCCCGAGAGGCGGTATGGTTCTCTCTAAGAAGGAGTATGCGGAAGCCCTGGACAAGGGATGTCCTCTGGTTATTGGTGGACCTCTTCCCCATGTGATCGCGTCTAAGGCGGTGGCCTTCAAAGAGGCGAACAGTCCTGATTTCCAGAAGTACGCGAAGAAGATTGTCGAGAATTCCCATGCCCTGGCTGAGGCAATGATGGGCGATGGTATGAAACTATCCTCCGATGGTTCCGACAATCACCTCATGCTCTTAGACGTAACCGGGTTCGGATTGAACGGTCGCCAGGCTGAGAGTGTGCTCCGTGAATGCGGGGTGACCCTCAACAGGAATGCACTCCCCGAGGATCCCAATGGTCCCTGGTACACCAGCGGTCTGAGAATCGGAACTCCCGGAGTCACCACCCTGGGTATGGGAAAAGAAGAGATGAAAGAAATTTCATCCATTATTAAAATGGTACTCAGCAACACAAAACCAAAAATCCTGAGCACCGGTAAAAACGCCGGGAAGCCGAGTAAGGCTAAATACGAAATTGAACCTTCCTTCGTAAAAGAAGCCGTTGATCGTGTACAAGCCCTGCTTGACAGATTTGTACTCTATCCTGAACTGGATCTGGATTTCATGGAAAATAAGTTCCTGTAAACCCTGTTCTTTTCGTAACTGCGAACGCCGGCTTCAGGTGGTGGAAGACACCGCTGACGCCGGCGTTTCTTTTGATCTCAGAATATAACCGGGTCGGACAGGAACGGAAGGGAGAATGCTGTATTTTTTCCCATGATCCCCTGAGTGAACGGGGGATCCGGTGCTGTCGAAGAGCTTGAAGTTATTGTCCTCGAGGAAGAGGATGTCGGGACCGATGAATTCGATTGAAGTGGATGTGGAGATATGGTTCTTCACATGGAGTTCGAATCGACCATTGGAGAGTTCCCTGCCCACCGTTCCCAGGAAGTGGTACTGCTGATGATAACTGGTGCGCGTGGTTTCATCGGCGTCGTGGGTCCCGAAATAGAACCCCGTACTAAACTCGCGGTGACTGATCTTGAAGAGCTCCTCCCGATATGCCGTGAGGGGAATCGAAGATGGGACTTCGGATTTGGATTCGGAGGGGGATTCGATAATTTCAAGGGCTTTACGGTAGCTCCGGGTTACCACGGCGGTATAATAGAGGGATTTCATTCGTCCTTCGATTTTTATGGAATTCACCCCGGCATCTTTCATGCGGCGGAGGTGGTCGAACATGCAGAGGTCCTTCGAAGAGAGGATACTGGTGAAATCCTCACCCTCGATGACGGGAAAATACTCGCCGGGACGCTGTTTTTCCTCAAGGACCCGGTAATTCCAGCGGCAGGAGTGGGTGCAGTCCCCCTGATTGGCACTGCGATCGGCCATGTGGGTGCTGAGAAAACACCGCCCGGAGTAGGCTACACACATGGCGCCGTGAACGAAGGCCTCCAGTTCCACCTCGGGAACCGCCCTTCGTATCTCCGCGATGTCCCGCAGGGGGGTTTCCCTGCCGAGGATAATCCTGGAGAATCCAAGATCACGGTACATTTTCGCGGAATCACGGTTGATACAGTTCGCCTGTGTGCTGAGGTGAAAGCGGGATTCCGGAAAATATCGTCGAAGTAAGGAGTAAGCCCCGAGATCACTGACGATAAAGGCGTCAAAGGGGTATTGGGAAATATATTCGACGGTGTTTTCGAGTTTTTCCAGATCCCGGTTGTGAAAAAAGATGTTCATCGCGCAGTACAGTTTTCGTTTCCCCTTGATACGGGCAATATCCCTCCATTCTTCGGAGGAGAAATTGTCCGCCCTCGTGCGAAGGGAGAAGGAACGGATGCCGATATACGCGGCATCCGCGCCATAGAGGTAGGCGTATTTGAGCTTTTCGAGATTCCCGGCGGGTGAAAGCAGTTCCATTGAATGTGGTGTCATCGCGGGATTCAGTCTGCACAATCAGAAGGCAATGTCAATCACCTCTTCCATCGTTTCGACGGCTTGGAACTTAATCCCCCGCTTCACGTGATCGGGGATTTCCTCCAGGTCTTTTTCGTTGGCCTTCGGAATAATAATTGTTTTTATACGGTTCCGTCGCGCGGCTATGGTTTTTTCCTTGAGCCCCCCTATCGGCAGGACCTTGCCGGTCAAAGACAACTCTCCCGTCATCGCCAGATTGGCCCTGATCTTCCTGTTTCGCACCAGTGAAAGCAGGGTGGTGGCCATGGTGATTCCGGCGGAGGGGCCGTCCTTCGGGGTAGCTCCCTCGGGAATGTGGAGGTGGATCTGGTTGTTCTCGAAATACTCCTTCGGGATGTCGAATCTTTCCGCGATATGTCTGACGTAGGTGTAGGCGATATTCGCGGATTCCTGCATCACGTTTCCCATCTGTCCGGTGAGGCGGAAGCCCTCTTTGCCCGGGTTGTTCACTGCCTCGATGATCAAGGTGTCTCCACCGAAGTTGGTCCACGCGAGACCAACCGCCATACCGGGGGCCGCCGCGCGTTTCGCGTCGTTTTTTCGGAAAACCGGTTTGCCCAGATACTCTTCCACCATTTCTTCTTTCATGGTGATGGGGGTTTCGATTTCCTTCATAATCAGCTTTCGGGCTATTTTCCTGTGAATCTTATCAAGGGACTTTTCAAAATTCCGGACCCCCGCTTCCCGAGCGTAATCCGAAGCTATTGAGGCGAGGGCGGATTTGTTGTAACGGACATGCTTTTTCAACAGCCCTGAACGGTCGAGGGATTTCGGTATGAGGTATTTTTTCGCGATGGCGATTTTTTCTTCTTCAATATATCCCGAGAGTCTAATCACCTCCATCCTGTCCAAAAGAGGGCGGGGAATACTATCGAGGGTGTTGGCGGTAACGATAAACAGGATATTTGAAATATCGAAGGGCAGGTCGAGATAATGGTCTCGAAAGGCGATATTCTGTTCTGGATCCAGCACTTCCAGCAACGCCGAGGAGGGATCTCCCTGAAAGGAGGATCCCATCTTGTCGATTTCATCGATCATGAAGACGGGGTCCCTGGTTTTTACAATCTTGAGGCCCTGGAGAATCTTTCCGGGCATGGCACCGACATAGGTCCTGCGGTGTCCCTTGATTTCAGCTTCATCCCTCATTCCCCCCACGGAAAAACGAAAAAACTTTTTTCCAAGAGCACGGGAAATCGACTTTCCCACCGATGTTTTTCCGACACCGGGTGCTCCGACGAGGCATAGTATGGATCCCTTGGTGTCTTTCTTCAGTTTTCGTACCGCCAGGTATTCGAGAATTCTGTTTTTTACATCCTCCAGACCGTAATGGTCTTTCTCGAGTATCCGATAAGCCTCGTCCATATCAAAATCATCAGGTTTCGGCTCTTCCCATGGCAGGGATATGATGGTATCAAGATAGTTTCGAGTGACGATGAATTCGGAACTGTTGGAGTCCATCAGGGAGAACTTTTCCAGCTCCTGGTTTACCTGTTCCTTTGCCTCCTCTTCGAGTTTCAGTTTTTCGATGGCCTCCTTGAAGCGCATGTATTCGCTGCTTTTTGAATCGGTGGGCATACCGAGTTCCTGTTTGATCTTCTTTAATTCTTCCTTGAGAAAATATTCCCTCTGGCTTTTCTCTATTTTTTCGTTTATCTCAAGCTGGATTTTTTTCTGTATTTTGAGAAGCTCCTGCTCCTTTTTGATGTGGAGGAGGACGGTTTCCATTCGTGAATACACGTCGACCGTACTGAGTATCTTCTGCTGCTCATCACGTTCAATATTGAGGATGGAGGTGATAAAATCGGCGATCTTTCCCGGATGATCGATATTGACCATGTTCAGGCGCATTTCTTCTGAAAATAGGGGGTTGTTCTCCGAGAGTTGTTTCATTTCAGACAGGAGCGACCGGGTGAGGGCCTTTATCTCATCGGTTCCGTCGTTGATATCGTCAAGGTATTCCACCGCCGCGCTCACCGGGTACTCCCTGGAGAGGAATTTTTTCACCTTGAACCGTTTGAGTGTTGAAATGAAGATATTATACCCGCCATCGGGAAGGTTGATCTTCTTTACGATTTTCGCGACGGTTCCAACCTTATGAAATTCAGTCGACTCGATATTAGTATTCGGATTGTCCGTGGATTCCTTCGTCAGCAGCAGTCCGATCATGCTGTCCGTGGACATCGCGCGGTCGATGACGTCTATGTCTTCATTGGATTGGATCATCACGGGGGTGAATATTCCGGGAAAAATCGGTTTGCCGTCAAGGGGAACGATGAATAATTTGTTCGGCAGAATTTGATCTGCCGGTATAATTTGTCTGTCCGACATATTTTTCTCCTGGTAATTGGGTTTTATGGGTACTGATAAAATGTAATCAAAAATAGCACGGGATTCAAATGAAAGGTATCATACCCCAGAGCAAGCCCTGGACCCGGGCCGCTTCTGCGGCCCGATCCGACCCAAGGGTCCGGGTATTGATACCTTTTCTTCCCTTCGCTCACTCGCAAATGGAATCATCAAGATGGTTCCGCTTT
>CAZJIN010000021.1:0-13221 GCA_964545955.1 uncultured Sediminispirochaeta sp. | reverse complement strand
CGGAGATACTTCGCGTAGATGCCGATGAAGCCACAATCCACCAGTACTTCAAAAAAGAACTAGGCGGAGGGATAAACCGTCTTGATTACTACGACGAAATAGCCGACAGCAAGGAACGTATCATCGAGGATGCCCTTTCCCGCGGGATTCTCGATCAGGCAGGGCGAAACGCCGAGACCCTCATCCGGAGTGTTCTGGCCTCCGTCGCCCCAGGGGAGGTGCGGGTCAGTTTCTCAGAGCACTCGAGCCCCTCTCCCTCAGGAGGCACCGCCGAATGACCTCTTCAGGGAAAGGCAAAAAAAGAAAAGATAGAACCAAGTCCCTTCTCCGAATACTCCCCCTGTGGGTGAGAGTATTCCTCTCCCTCCTTATCCTGCTGATAGTCATCACGGCGGCCGGACAGTCCCTTCTCCCGAGATTCGGAATAGACCTCAAGATCCCCTTCACCAGGCATGAAAAGATCTCGGAGAGCGACATACTGCTCACCCGAATCCGGCCGCTCCTGAATCTAAACACGGTGGAATACACCTACAAGAGCGTCTTTCCCTACGACTTCATTCCCGAGGGAGTTGATATCCTGCGTGCCTACCAACGGTTCATTCAGGGGAAAGAGGTGACCACGGACGAGAAGAAGGCCGCGGAGCTCTACCGTCTCTGCGCAGATGCGGGAATTCGGGTCTGGAGCCGGGACTACGCCTTCGTGGTGATCACCACCCACGTGAAGGGAGGCTACGATCTCAAACGGGACAAATGGCCGGGGGGGAAGCCCCCGGGCTCTGCAGAAAATTCGGACTCGCAAGGATCCACCGATGCTCCGGGATCAACGGATTCAGCGATCCAGACCAACCCCGTCCTCGGTACGGTAAGCATCCTCCTTCCCCCACCGCGGATCACCGATTTTGTGCTGCGAGACGAAACAAGCAGCCGGTACCGCTATCCGGATATTGAAGTGGACGCCGAGGAATGGAAAATGATTTCGGAGTACGTAGAGACACATATTCGGGAGAGGGTGCTCGCCGAGGGGATCCTGGAGCGGACGGACCGAAACATGCGCGGGGTGATCACGAAGGTGCTGCGGGAAAACGGATGGGAAAAGGTCACCTTTAGGAATTAAGCTCCAGCTCGACGACGCACTGTTCCTGTAAGAGCTCGAACTCCCGATGCAATAGTTTCGCAAGTATTTTACAGAGGTCCAGCTGTTCCTCCACGGCTGCTTTTTCCAGGTCCGCCGCGGTCTTTCCCAATCTGACCGCATCGAGATTGAGGGCTCCCCCCTTAATTGAATGGGCCTCCTCCCGTAGTTTCTGATAGTCCTTCCCACGAAGGAGGGAATCTATAACCGGAAGCTGCGCGTCCACCTTGTCGATAAAGCCCTTGATGACCCTGGTGACGACCTCCTTCTGCCCCATAAACGTTTCGAGGGTCTGCTCGAGGTTGATCACGGTATCCTCGGGATTGTAGGGAAGCCTTTCCATATCCCCTTCGGAATCCTCATCGTCCACAAAGGCTTCCGACTCCAGAAGACTGTCGAAGCTCATTGGTTCATACAATTCATCCGGCCCTTCCGACTCCTTTGAAGCAGCTGTTTCTCCCGGTTCCTCCAGCTCCTCCAACTCCTCGAGTTCCTCTAGTTCTTCGTGGTCTTCGTGGTCTTCCGTGACGTTAAGCTCTTCCGCGACTTCGAGGGGGGACTCTTTTTTATCGGTAAGACCAGCTATATCCTCCTGGAGTACCCCTTTTTTTTCGTCAAACCACTTCTCCAGAAGGGGAATCAGGTCCTTTTTCTTGAAGGGCTTAATGAGAAAATCGTTCATTCCGACTTCACTGCTTTTCTCTTCCTCACCCTTCAGGGCACTGGCGGTGACCGCCAGAATGGGGGTGTCCACACCCATCTCCCGAATCGCGATGGTAGCCTCGTAGCCGTTCATCTCGGGCATCTGTACATCCATGAAGATAAGATCGTACTTCTGCCCCTGCACAGCCTTGACCGCTTCTAGGCCGTTGCAGGCTATATGCACCTCATGGCCAAGGTTCTCCAGGATGGTCTTGAAAAGCTGCTGGTTCACCTCATGATCTTCCGCCACCAGGAATTTGCCCCCGGTGATCTCCTCAACGAGCTCCGCCGTATCCCCGAGTTCTTCATCTTCGGTAGTACGCGTTTCATCCCCGTTAAAATTTACAATATTGAAGAGTGTCTCGAAGAGCTTTCCCTTCTTAACCGGCTTGGTAAGATAGCTTTTAAACCAGTGGAGGAGTTTCATCTTGGCTTCATCCCCACTTTTGCCGGTGGGACTCATCAGGATCAGGTCGGTATGGGACAGGCTTTCATCGGCGTTCACTTCGCTGGCGAACTGCCACCCGTCCATTCCCCACAACAAGAGATCGACGAGGCACAGATCATATTCGTAGCCCTCATCCCGGGCATCTCGAAGTGAACACAGTGCCGTCGGTCCGTCGGCGACCTCTGTGACGGTACAGCCCCAGGATTCCAGGTAGTCCCGCAGGTAACCCCGGATTCTGCTGTTGTCGTCTACTATGAGTACGCGCAGATGAAAATAGTCTTCCGGCAGGGAATCATAAAAACCGGATTCATTCTGCTTTTTCAGGAGTACCGTAAACCAGAAGGTGGAGCCCTTCCCCTCTTTGCTGTCAACTCCTATCTCGCCATGCATCATCTCCGAGAGGTTTTTTGAAATGGACAGACCGAGTCCGGTCCCGCCGTATTTTCTGGTGGTGGAAGAATCCACCTGGCTGAAAACTTTGAACAGTTTGTTTCTTTTTTCCTCCGGAATGCCTATTCCGGTGTCATGGACGGAAAATCTCAGACGGACATCAGCCTCGCGCTCCTTCTCCTTTTCCACCTCCACGACCACTTCACCGCTTTTGGTGAATTTTACCGCGTTGTTGAAGAGGTTCATGATAATCTGCCGAAGCCGAACGGGATCCCCGAACAGAAGGGTCGGTACATCCCTGTTTATGAAAACCGCCGTATCGAGGTCTTTTTTGTGGGCTTCCAGGGCAACCAGGTCCACCGCCTCCTCGGTCATTTTTTGCAGATCAAAGGCGATGCTTTCCAGGCTCAGTTTGCCCGCTTCTATTTTTGAAAAATCCAGAATATCGTTGATCAGGCTCAGAAGCACATCCGCCGAGAAGACGACCTGGTCCACGTACTCCTGCTGTTCAGGGTCGAGTTCCGTCTCCCTCAAAAGCTCACTCATTCCGGTGATGGTGTGGATCGGAGTCCGTATTTCGTGGCTCATGTTCGCGAGAAAATCCGACTTGATCCTGGTCTCCCTCTCTGCCGCCTTGCGCGCCTTGAGGGAGGTCTCTTTTTCACGACGCAGCTCCGCTTCACGGTCCTTCTGTCCGGTCACATCTTCAAAGAAGCCGACCAGAAGGGTCCTTTTTGAGGAATCCACCGGGTAGATATTCATTCTGACCCAGCGCTCACCTTCCTCGGGGGAGCGATAACGCAGTTCACTGGAAAAAGAGTCGCTCTTCATCTCCGACAATCGATCGAAGGCGGATTTGAACGCGGTGAGGTCCTCCGGAATAACCAGTTCAGCCAGGTTGGATTGATTTACCTTTTCCTTCCCTGAGAGGTCCAGGAAGGCACGGTTCGCCATAAGGATAGTCCCATCCCGGGACATCATCACCATTCCTATAGGAGCTTCAACAAATATTAAACGAAAAATGGTCGGATCCACCATGCAACCTCACTTGTGTTATTGTACCTCCAGGGTCGCAAAACGCCCTTCCGGAACAACGGCGGGGCATCTTTGGAGGACCGTTTCAACTCCCCCGAAATACCGGCCTCAAAATGAGGGGTACAGGACCTCCGCCGCCTTGCGCAGCAGTTGCTCGGGCCTCAGAGGTTTTGTCAGGTAGCTCTTGATCCCATAGCTTACCGCCTTGACGACCGTCTCTTTCCGGGAAAGGGCTGAAAACACTATCACCGGTATGTCGTCGCCATCCTTTTTCAAGTACTCCAGCACCTGGAACCCGTTCATCTGGGGCATCATAAGATCGAGGAAGGCGAGGGCGAAGTTGTGTTTGTCCTTGTCCATGACAAACTCTTTTCCATTCTGGTAGACGGTCAGCCTGAACTTTGTCTCGGAAAATACGGTCTTCAAGAGTTCCTGAATCACAAAATCGTCGTCCACAATGGCGACTTCGGCATCCATATTAAAAAGCGCCGCCCCCCTGCTCACGGATTCCGCCTTCCGATCCTCCGGCGATATTTCCTTCGCGTCAAAACGAAGCTGAATCGATTCCGCCTTCTCTCTCTTTGGCGCGGTTGACTTGAGAAGCTTTTCCCTCACCACCTCATCATGGGCTATCGCGTCCGTTTTCATACCCAGGACCGAATCCATGGCCTTGTCCAGACTGTCATGGACACCGATGCTCTTGTAGGTTTCGGATTTCTCTACAAGCTCCTTCACCTTTTTGTCGGAGGTGAGTATCTTGATATACTTCATATGCTCCTGGGCGTGCTCGGTGACAATATCCAGGAGGGCCGTCATCTTCCAGTACTGGTCCGGCGTGAAATTAAGACTCGACATCATGATCAGCACCTTCGGCATCTTTACCTGGTAGAGTTCAAGAAGCTCGTTGATTTTATACTGGAGTTGTTCGATTTTTTCGGTGTTGAGTCCCTGGGATATTTCAATAAAAAGTATATCTTCGTTAAAGTGCGCTTCAATCACGCAGGGGGTGTCATCGGTGTTCAGTTCCACATCCAGCACGCTAGAAATTGACTGAAGGAGCTGTTCCATCTTCAGGGGCTTGGAGATTATTTTCCTGACGTTATAGCCGGCGAGTTCTACCGTTTGCGCTTGTCGATCTGTGGGGAAACCATCAGGACGGGGATATTCGCCCCGTTCCTGTTTTTGCTCTTCTCTTCGAGAAGTTCCACACTGCTCTTTCGCGAAAGATAGTAGTCCATTATGAGCAGGTCCGGCATTTCGTTTCTCATCTTCACAGAGCCATCCAACCCATTGGCCCCCTGCACAACCTCAAAACCGTAGGATCCCAGTTTTTTAACCAGGTAGTTCCGAAACAATGGGGATTCATCGATTACCAAAATTTTTTTCATATAAACTCCAAAAAAGCTACCCTGCCGAACATTGCCTCAGCAATTCTCAGTATGGAAAGTGTAATACACTTTCCATACTGAGAATGCCTCCAACCGATGAGCAATTCCCATATTTCCTAAGGGTTTGAGGCAAATTCTCATTTTAGAAGCCTTATAGACTTCTAAAATGAGAATTGCTGACATTGCCTCACTCCCATCGGCAGTTCAGAACTTGTAGCCGATAGTACGAAGTAAGTCTTTGCGATCCTTCTGATTCTCCTCCGTTTCAACTCCCCTCGGCGATATGCCGTCGATTACACCAATTATACCACGACCCTGGCCGGTCTGTCCTACAAGAATTTGCAGCGGATTCGCGGTAGCGGCGAAAATCCTCGCCACCTCCTGGCAGTTTTTTATCTGGTTCAACACGTTGATGGGATAGGACTTACGAATGATCAGGAAAAAGCTGTGTCCGGCCCCCACATCCTCCGCGCACCTGATCGCTTCGCCAAGCAGCTCGGGATCATTCCCGGCCGTCCGAATGAGGGCGGGTTCAGAGGCTTCACAGAAGGCCAGTCCGTATTCAATTCCCGGCACCGAGGTGACCAGGATCTCCGAGAGATCCTCCACCGTCTTGATAAAATGAGACTGCCCCACGATGATATTGGCACCCTCTTCCCATTTCAACTGAA
The DNA here is from genome assembly GCA_964545955.1 of uncultured Sediminispirochaeta sp. Classification (GTDB taxonomy): domain Bacteria; phylum Spirochaetota; class Spirochaetia; order DSM-16054; family Sediminispirochaetaceae; genus DSBN01. The sequence goes on along the minus strand of CAZJIN010000021.1, from coordinate 7,455 downwards.
TCACATCAATTTTGACTTCCATTTTCTTACCCCTCCTTTTTTACCCCTCCGCGGCAATAGTATCGAGATCTATCTCGCAGCAGGTACAGGGCACCTGGATCCCCCAGTTTTCCAGTACCAGCGGGTGAATTTCTCCAAAAACCCCCGCCTGCTTTCCCCCGCACATAATACGGGCCGATCGACCGGTGATGAACCGGGGGTCCTCCAGCTCTTCGAGCTTGTACTCCCTGGAGAGATAATAAAAAACCGCCGACACATGCGCGGACACCTCGTTGAAGCCGATCTCCCCGTCGGCGGAAAGAAAGCCAAGGGTACTCCGCGTCACCGTGCCCGAGTTGTCCTCCGGCTCAAGAAAAGCGACCTTCCCGGTCTCGAAGATATGGTGAGGATAAACCGCGTGGGCCGAGACACTTTCGCTGTAAAGCAGGTTCGGTAGAATCGAAGCACGGACGAACTCGTAGTTCTCGGTCATGGGGTTTTCTATCTGAATAAACTCTTCTCCCTTCAGCTCCATCTTATCGATAAAGTCCCGTTTCGACCCGAGGTAGTTGTACATCATCTCCTGAAAACCCATACCGATCATAATGTCCCGGGTTTTACGCGCGAACTCCTCCTGGGCGGTCAGACGGCCAACGGTGAAGGCGGAGGGCATAATCGGTTCAAAGTTGCCCATTCCGTGGCCGATCATAATGTCCTCTATCACATCCACCTGGTGGAGGAAGTCATTCCGATAGGGGGGAATCTGGGCTTTGATGCGTTCTCCCTCCAGGGCCTCGGAGGCAACTCCCATCCGGGTTAGGGCCGCTTCGGCCTGGTCCATCGTAAAGTCCACCCCCAGCATCTTGCGGGCGTGGGAAAGGTCGAACTCCATGGGCTCCTGAAAGTAAAAGGGGCTGACGATCTCCCGACCGAATTCGGTATCGAAGGGATAGACGATCTTCACCGGCAGAATGGAAAAGCCCGCGTCGGCCAGGTCACAGGCCACGATGTTGGCCGTAACAATCAAGTCCTTCAGTACGGTTCCCGTCATTTCGATAAAGATATTCTCGTCCCCCACCTTTACCGCCCCGGTGTAGGCGCTGTTGATCACCGGCGGAAAACTGAGGGTCTCCCCCTTCGCGTCCTCCAGGTAGGGATACCTGTCGAACTCCTCAACGATATGGCCGTATTCCAGCCCCTTCGGGTGCTGTTTTGTGATCTCACGAAGGCTCAGTTCTTTGTCCATCTGCAGGGGAATGAACTTCGTCTCATCCGGGTCCGCCGCGCGGTAGGTGATCGGATATGCCAACAGGTCACTGCGGAACACCCCGATGGCGATGGATCGGCGCTTCCGTCCGAAATTCCAGCACAGCTTCTCCTGGGTCTGGATGATATCCTTGAGAGTCGCCTCATCGATCGCCTTGCCCGTGGCGGCCAGGGCGATCTCGTAGGGGCGGACATCCTTCACCGACGGATCGATATTCACCACCCGGTCCCCGAAGTCCTTCGGATTGCCCGGGGTGGAGAAAAAATCATAGCGGGGAATTTTTCTTTCATTGTAGATCCGCAGCTGTCGTCCGACCCCCGCGGTGGACCACAGGTCCGGACGGTTGGTATCGTTCAGCTCAATCTTAAGCTGACCGGTGGCTTCATCCTTCCCGTCCAGCTCTCCCTTGGCCACGGTGAGCATCTCTTCCAGTGCTTCGTCGGTATATTTTTTTCCCGCGTAGGAATAAAAAGCGTCTCTAAATACTTCAATCTTCGGCATGACTACTGGTTCCTCCTCAGACGCACGTTTTCTATATCCGGTGAAAAAAGTTCACGTAAATCTTTCAGACCCAGGTGCATCAGAGCCATCCGGTCGATCCCGAGTCCCCAGGCCAGGACGGGAACATCGATTCCCAGGGCTCTGGACACCTCCGGCCGGAAAATCCCGCTGCCCCCCAACTCGAACCAGCCCAGGTCCGGGTGCTTGATATGCACCTCGATGGACGGTTCGGTGAAGGGAAAATATCCGGGCACGTATTTTACATCCTCCGCCCCGGCGATCTCTTCGGCAAACATTTTGAGCAGACCCAAAAGGGTCCGGAGGTTCACATCCTCCCCCAGTACGATACCCTCGGTCTGGTAAAAATCCGCCCCGTGGGTAGCGTCCACCTGGTCGTAACGAAAGCATCGCACCACCCCGAAGTATTTGCCCGGGACCTTCGCCTTCGGCAGCTGCTTGGCCGAAAGGACGGTTCCCTGGCTGCGGAGTACCTGCCGCCGCGTAAAATCATGGTCGAACTTGTAGCCCCAGCCGCGGCTGCCGGTCTTCCACCCATTCTCATGGGCCGCTGCCACCTGGCCCAGGTAGGGTTGCTCTATTTCCCGGGCGTGGCTCGGGTTTTTTACATAGTATACATCGTGAATATCCCGGGCGCTGTGAAACTGGGGCATAAAAAGGGCGTCACCGTTCCAGAATTCCGTCTCCACCAGGGGGCCGTCGAACTCTTCGAATCCCAGGGAGGAAAGTTTGTCCTTCACCCAGTGGAGGTATTCACCATAGGGATTCCGCCGACCCAGAAGGACCCTGTTCGGAGGAGACTTGATGTTGTATTCCCGAAAGCTCTTCTCCCTCCAGGAGCCTGTGGAGAGCATCTCGGGAGTCAGAGCACCAATCTCTTCACCGGTCACCCCCGCCGCTTCAAGGGCTTTGCGCGCTTCGGCGCCCGCGGGGCTGAGGGTGTACACCAGGTCTTCGCGATCGGAGGCACGAAAGGGGACTCCCGAGGCACCGCGCTTTTTGCTGATTCCGCCTATTGCCTTCTGTTCCCCGGCCTTCAGGTCGTTGTGTTCGAGGTCGCCCTTGGCTACCGCCCGGTCCAACAGGCTTCGGACCGCCTTCATTCGATCGGAGGTTTCGGTCGCGCCAACCTCGGCGCCGGCGTTTGTGGCGGTGGCTGCGCCGGTGGCGGACACCCTTTTTTCCCCATCCATCGTCAGAAGCCCTTCTTTTGAGAGCTGTCCGTAGGCGGAACCAACGTCGCGATTCTCCAGGCCGAGTTTCGCCGCGATCTCCGGCATCTTCAGGGGACCTTCCTTCTCAAGTAGAGAAACGATCCTCTCCTCCGGTGTACCCTCCGAGGCGTAGGAGCGCCCCAGATCGGTCAGCTCGTAGACCACCCGCGCGGTCCGTCGGTTCTCGGTGATAAATCCTTTGGCCGACAGCCAGCTGAAAGCCTGGTTGCACTGGCCTATATTGAAAGACAGCTCTTGCACCAGTCTCTCGGTGGTAATCTCTTCCTCCGGCTTCACATGCCGGAGCGTCCTGACCTCCAGCGGGTGCAGGCTTTTTACATCAACATCCATCGCCTCTCTCCCTGTATATCCCCCACGAACAGTGCTCTGCTCATCGTATTCGAGCGCCCCTGTATCATTGAGCGGCTATGCTATAGAGCCATAGTGTCACGAATCAGACATGCCATTGAGCCGCCGTGCCCGTCGGGCCTTTAAATTGCGTATAAAAAAAGTATTTTATAATTGGTACCGTTAAACGGCAGAAATGTAAAGGGGCAGGGAGAAATAGGTCGGGCCGGCGGTTGGGCGACTCACCCCGGCATTTTACCTACTCTTCCCTGATGGAAAAATCATTCTGCAGACGCCGGCGGAGAGCCTCCATACTGTGACTCCCCTGTTGCAGGGCGCAGTCAAGGAGTATGTCGTCCCTGTGGCTCTCCAGCCATCGAAAGAGCCGTTCTCTCACCGTCTTTTCACCCGCGCCGGATTGGGCTATTTTCACCATGCTCATAAGCTCGTCATGGTCGAGGATTGCCCTCTTCCCCTCAACGTCCAGGAAGTACGTCCCGCCCGCTTTTCCCTGATCGAAAAAAACGTGAGGCTCCTCCTCTCCGGCTCGAGACTTTTTTCGTGCCCTTTGACCGCTCGGTTCGGCTTCCACCCGGCTTCTGTTGAGCTCCTCCACCTTCTGATTGTAGATGAGCGTGGTCGCCTGCTTTATCAAAAAGCGCAGACCCTCCTCATCGATTTGCCTGATAAGCGAACGAAGCTCCTTCAATAGAAGGCTTTTTTCATCTGCGGTTGATTCTTTTTTGTGAGATGAAGACGGGCTCATGCGCACCCCCTATGTTTTAATACAGACCTCGCTTTCAATTGTAGTACCATTGGAGCACATTTTCCAAATATCCGGGCCTGAAATATCGAGCATTGACCCGCCCTCGGCATCGACCGGCACGATTATAGGCTTCTCGGTCTCTTTCCTCCCCCTGATCATCGTCGATACTTTCGGGGTGGGCAATCGGACTGCCCCGTGGATTCTCTACACCAACTTTTTTTCCATTTTGTGCATGGATTCGAACCCGGCAGCTCGTGTGAGGCTCCCGTACCGTTTGGTCCACTGTACGGTGTAGCCCATTCGTTCATAGAGGGCCCGGGCACCCGGGTTGGTATCTATGACTTCGAGGTCAACAGCCTGCCGTCCAAGACTGCGGGCGTGATCGTGAGCAGCTTCAAGAAGACGAGAGCCAATACCACTTCCCCGTACATCGGCCCATACGGCAATACACTCTATACGGATAACTGTGTCAGGATGCCGCATGTACCCATGGGACAACTGCTGAACCACATAGCGCCATAATCCGCCGAAGAAACCAAAATGAGTACTCATTTGTCTCAGTCCGATTTCGAAAAAACCTCCGTTTTTTCCATCTTCCAGGGCGAGGAAGCCGACCACCCTTCCTTTGCTGACAGCATAAAAACCGTAGTCGGGGTGAATCGATTCGGAAAGAACCCTCCGAATTAATTCCATCCGTGAGCTTAGAAAATCGAGATGAATAAGCTTCGGTTCGAAGGCCTCGATAAACAGATCGATTACATCGGTAAGCGCATCAGAAGAAGGAAGCACGTGGGTGATCTCAACATGAGTATCCATAGAATGTATCCTCTCTATCTAAACTGGGTGTTTTCCTGTTTTCACACCTGAATAGTATACCTTTTTTAGATAGTGATACACAGGGAGCGAGTATTACGGAAATGTCTCAATGGTTATGAAGCGCCCCTTTTTTTCCACCGATCGTCCGCGATTTGCTTAAAAGACTTCCTTTTTGATGCTTTGATGCTTATTATATCTAAATTTGACATCAAAACGGAACCGTTGTATGATGTGTATATGAGAACTACCATTACCATTGACGATTCACTGTATCAGGAGATTCAGCAGCTCTGCCACGAAAAAAACATATCCTTAAAAAGGGCAATTAATGTGCTGCTCAGTTCGGGGCTTCAAACCCTGTCGATGGGTGGAGAGACCAGCCATTTTTTGCAGAAAAGTTACCCCATGGGTACACCCTATAGCGAATACGACTTGATAAAAGCTCTGGAATCGGCGGGGAACCTGGAAGCTTCGGAGATTAAACGGAAGCTGGAGATGCGGAAATGAAGGTAATCGATCTGAATATACTCATCTATGGGGTAAACGAGAGCTCCTTTTACCACACCCGGGCGAAGGAGTGGCTGGAAGGACAACTGAATGGCACCGAAAGCCTCGGCATTCCCTGGATAGTAACTTTAGGATTCCTGCGAATCATGACCAATGGCAAAATTTTTCCCGAGCCCCTAAGGGAGGAACAGGCAGTTGATCTCGTCGACCGGTGGCTCACCCATCCCCTTGTGCATATCCCCGCACCGAAGCCTGATCACTGGAATCTGGTGAGAGATCTGATAAAAGAAGCGGGGACCGCAGGAAACCTTACTTCGGATATACATCTTGCAGCAATTACAATCCAGCATGGAGCAACCCTGTCTACCCTGGACGACGATTTCGGCAGGTTCAGGGGCCTGCGCTGGGAGAAACCATTTTCTTAGTATCCTCAGTATAGGAAGTTCGTGAAGGAATTGAAAGTGTATCCGTGGTTGACAACAGTAGTATCCATGCATATAATGGATACATGCAAAAGATGCAGATTTTATTTCCCGAACCCCAGATGGCCCGCCTCAGGAGAATCGCGGCTACTCTGGACCGGCCGGTCAGTGAGCTGGTGCGGAGTGCCGTGGATTTCTGGCTCTCCCGATATGGGGAAACGGAAGCGGGTTCCGTTGCCGAGGCGCCTCCCGTATACGGCTGCGGGGAGATCCTCGTGAAACAGGGGGACCTGCGGGAACAGGCCTATGAGGACAGGACGCAGCCTTGAACAGTATCGATACGAACATCTTTCTCTATGCCATTAACATTGACTGCCCCGAACATAAGAAGGCTGCACAGCTTATACAGGGTGCTCTGGAAAAACCGGAACAATGGATCATTGCCGACCAGGTCTGGTTCGAGCTTTACAGACATTTACGCGATCCTTCAGTCTTGAGCAAGCCGTTGAGTGCGGAGAGAGCTGCCACCGCGATAGAATGGTATCGGCAGAACTCCGGTTTGTTAAGCTGCGCCTGGGAACCCGATATGATGCATAAGCTTCTCCCATTCTGGAAAAAGGAGACTACTCCGCCCCGGAACAGTTTCGATCTCGTGCTGGCGATCACCCTCGTCGCTCATGGGGTGGATACTTTTTACACCCGCAATACAAAAGATTTTGAAGCCTTCGGTCTGTTCAGCCTGAAAAATCCGATCGACTTATAAATCACCTCAGCTCAAAACCCCCGGAGGGTAATCTTGACCACCTCGGTATCTGCATAAATGAAGATTTACAGTACTACTGTATTTCTGATTTTTTACTTACAGAAATAGTGTCATAATAGTACTATATACATATGAAAGTAACCCTTACTGTGACGGACAGGGGAACAATCACACTTCCTTTAAAGCTACGGAAAGCAATGGGTATCGAGACGGAATCACTGCTCATTGCGGAATCCACCGAGGAGGGTATCCTGCTTCGGCCCGCGGTGACTCTTCCGGTAGAGGTTTATTCCCGGGATCGCCTGCGCGAATTTGCCGCTGCCGAGAAAGACCTTGCAGAGTGGTACGGCAGCGAGCCCGGTGAGTAATGAAGGTCTTTCTGCGATGCAGCAATACGACGGCTGATAAAGGATCTTCAAGCAGCATCCTGATGACCGGCGATTCACGACATTTTGGGCCGCTTTTCGGCCGGACTATCGGTGGGCTTACCATCCATTCACCGGTAGATACAGCCCGGACCGTGCTGGGTCATGGCTGACTTCCCGGTCCAAAATGAGCTGTGTCCAGACCTCCAGACCTCCAGACCTCCAGACTTCCAGACCTCCAGACCCAGGCGCCCAAGGCACTCACTTCCCAAGCACCGAGTTCGCACTCCCGTACCCACAAAACCTCAGTCCTTGCTCACCGATCTCACAAAGTCCCGATACCAGAGCCCGCTGTCCTTGAGGATCCGTTTCTCCCCGTCGGCGTAGTCCACGTAGACGATTCCGAAGCGCTTTTTGTAGCCCTCGGCCCACTCGAAGTTGTCCATCAGGGACCAGACGAAATAGCCCTTCACGTTGCAGCCCCCGGCA
>CAZJIN010000020.1:0-13399 GCA_964545955.1 uncultured Sediminispirochaeta sp. | reverse complement strand
GGCGGTATTTATCTTCCCCTTCATCATCATGTGTCCCTGGCCTTCACGGATCAGTTCAACCGATCGTGCCGCGCAGCGGACTTCGTAGTCCTCCCCCGGTGCTACTTCGATGATAGTATAGCGGTCGGAATGGTGCTTGTATTCGGGGGGTAGATCATCGGGGTTTCCCACGAGAAAGGCTTCTTTGATGATCTGTTCCTCCATCGCGCGGTTGACCGCTTCGACGGCGGTATCGTTAGGTATGGCGATCACAATATTCATTCCCCCGAGGTGGCGAGCCGCGGTGATCAGTTCGTTCATTTTTTTGCTTCGCGTGATATGGGCCATGGATTCGGCATGGTATACCGTGACCAGGAGTTTTGTTTTTTTATCGAGGGAAGCCAGCGCGTGGGGCAGGGAAGAGTCGAAGTATACAGAGTCCCCCGGATTGAGAATGTGCTCTTCCTCGCCCACCAGGATACGCAGTCTGCCCTCCATTACATAGTGAAACTCCTCTCCCACATGGGAGGAGTACTCCAGTTTGTCATCGCTTTCCACCGGGTACACGTCCACGAGAAAGGGTTCCATATGACGACCACTGTAATAGGGGGCCAGGTTTTCATAGTCAAAGGCTTTTTTGCGTTCCACCTTGATCCTGGAATCTTTGTCGGTCACCATCACCGATTTTTCCTCGAATTCTTTCCCGTAGATCAGCGCGGAAATATCCGTATCAAGGGCCGACGCTATTTTCAGAAGGATCGAAACGGGAGCTTCCAAATTCTCCTCTTCCATCTGTCGTATATAGTCCTTATCCTGTCCGATTTCTTCGGCCAGTGTTTCTCTGCTGATTTCCCGGGACTCGCGGGTTTTTCTGATATTGTCACCGGTGTGCATGAAAAAACCTCCTCTTTATTCTGTAGATTATCCCTTATTATAAACCGTGAAATCCCATTTTGTTAAGTAAATTAAATTATATTTGATATTTCGAATGAGTTTCAAGAAAATGTGATTCTTTCCATAGAAACGGTTTGCAGGGCTGGACTATATAGTTAAAATGGTGCAACAACTTTACTCGGGGGCATGTATGTTTGTGAGTATTGAACCAATTTTGAAGGACGTGGTGAAAAAAAATCCCAATGAAGTGGAATTTCACCAGGCGGTAAAAGAAGTATTTCACTCCGTCGAAAAAGTGATGGATTCATTTCCCGACTTTATCTATCACAGAATTCTCGAGCGAATGGTGGAGCCCGAGCGGGTGATTATGTTTCGGGTGCCCTGGGTGGATGATAGTGAGCAGCTGCAGATAAACCGGGGTTTCAGGGTTGAGATGAGCAGCGCCCTGGGGCCTTACAAGGGCGGTCTTCGTTTTCATCCTTCGGTAAACCTGAGTATCATGAAGTTTCTCGCCTTTGAGCAGACCTTCAAAAACAGCCTTACAAGCCTCAGCCTCGGGGGAGGCAAGGGAGGTTCGGATTTTGATCCCAAGGGGAAAAGCGATCTTGAGGTAATGCGTTTCTGTCAGAGTTTCATGAGCGAACTGTATCGCCACATCGGGGAAAACACCGATGTGCCCGCCGGTGATATCGGTGTCGGTGGTCGGGAGATCGGTTTTCTCTTTGGACAGTACAAAAGGTTGAAGAACGAGTTCACCGGTACCTTGACCGGAAAGGGAACCAACTGGGGAGGTTCTTTCCTCCGTCCCGAAGCTACCGGGTACGGAGCTGTCTACTTCGGTGCCCGCATGCTGGAAACCAGGGGTGAAACCTTCGAGGGAAAGACCTGTCTGGTTTCGGGGTCGGGAAATGTGGCACAGTACACGGTGGAGAAGCTGAACGAGCTGGGCGCGAAGGTGGTCACTCTCTCGGATTCTTCCGGCTATATTTTCGATGGAGACGGAATAGGGGGGGAGAAGCTCGAGTTTATTAAAGACCTGAAAAATTTCCGCCGTGGACGGATCGGTGAATACAAGGAAAAATACCCCGACGCGGAATATCATCATAATCCCGATGTAAGCGAAAGCAATCCCCTCTGGAACCACAAGGGGGACTGCGCTTTTCCCTCGGCTACTCAGAATGAAATCAACCTGAAGGATGCCGGGAATCTGCTGGCAAATGGAATTCAGCTGGTAGTGGAGGGTGCCAATATGCCGACCTGTGAAGAAGGAGTGGAGCTGTTTATCAAAAACGGAGTGCTTTTTGCCCCCGCCAAGGCGGCCAATGCCGGGGGAGTCGCTGTTTCGGGTCTTGAAATGGCCCAGAACGGATCACGGATTGCCTGGTCTCGCGAAAAGGTGGACAAGGAACTGCTCAACATCATGACCCGAATCCACGAGATGAGCGTGGAATACGCCGAACGCTACAGTGAACCCGGCAACTACGTGGACGGTGCGAATATTGCCGGGTTTCTGAAAGTAGCACAGTCAATGATTGACCAGGGATATGTGTAGTTTTGAGACTGTCCCGAAGATTATTGGCCCGTCCATGTCGGTGGTTCCCTAAAAGCTCGGGGGTGAGTTGATCCAGATTGCGGAGGTTTTGCTCTCAGCGGCGTTTTTTATCCGGTGGGGACGACTGCTGTCTATATTAATGGTGTCTCCGGCATTGAGGATGTAGATCTCCTCTTCTACCTGTACCTCAAGTTTCCCTTCAATCACAATACCGCACTCGATCCCGGGATGGGTGATTTTAGTGTCCGTATCACCCCCGGGGTCAAATTCTGAAAAAAGCACCTCGATAGTCTTCTCTTCTGGGTGCGGTGTGAGGAGATAATACACAATCCCATTGGCGGTTTTCGCAAGGGGCCGCTCATTTTTCCTGATGACCGGGTTGTCGGTCTCCTCTGCTATGTCGAAAAGCGAGCCCAGGGGGGTGTTCAGAATACGGGCGATGGTGAGCAGTGTGGTGATGGAAGGATTTGCCTTTGAATTTTCAATCTGACTTAATAAACTTGTGGTCAAGCCGCTCATTCGTGATACATCCTGAAGGGTCAGGCTTTTTGATTTACGCGTATCCCGTATCTTTTCTCCGATGTTATTTAGCATTATTTCCCTGTTAAACCCGTATATATTGGTATTTATATCATATAGTATACCACAATTTTTTAAAATGAAAAATATATTGTGAAAATATTTCAATATAATTTAAATAATATCGGGAAATAAATTTGACAGATGAGAAGGGTGTGGTAAAATAAGGAGGAACAGAAGGAGGCCTAGAATGACGAAGGTGGGAGTAGCCGGTTTTGGTGTCATTGGACAGCGACTGGCGGACGGAGTTGCCCTGCAGGATGATATGGAGCTGGTGGGAGTCGCGGATGTGGCGCCGACCCTTCCGGTGAGGGCCCTCGCGGAGAGCGGGATGCCTTACAAGCTTTTTACCGCGATCCCGGAGAAGAAACACCTGCTGACCGATGCGGGTATTCCGGTGAGTGGAACCCTGGAAGAGCTGGTTCAGGACGTGGATATCATGCTTGATGCCACCAGTGCCGGGATCGGAGCGAAGAACAAGGAGATATATAAACGCTATGGAAAAAAAGCGGTCTTCCAGGGGGGGGAAAAAGACGAGGTGGCCGATGTTTTTTTTCACGGTTATGCAAATTATGAAAAAGGCCTGGGGGCGGATTACCTGAAGCTCACCAGCTGCAATACCACGGGTCTCATCAGGGCAATCGATTGCATCGACAGGGCCGTGGGGGTGATTAAAACCGCCATCACCATCATTCGCAGGGTCGCGGACCCCGGTGATTATCACCGCGGGTTGACCAATGCCCTGGAAGTTGCCCCTGCACCGAACCACCAGGCCCTCGACCTGATGACCATCATGCCCCACGTGGATGCCACGGGGATTCTGGTCCATACGCCGGTCACCCACGGTCATATCATTACACCGTTGGTGACGATGAAGGGGAACCTCGACAAGGATCAGGCCCTCGAGATTTTTAATGCCCATCCGCGAATACGCGTCGTCCGTCTCGACGAGGGGTTTCTCGGTAATGCCAGCCTGTTCAAATATGCCAGGGACCTCGGAAACAAGCGGGGCGACATGTACGAGATCGCTGTGTGGGAAGAGACCATAGTAAAAAGCGGGAATGATCTCATGTTCGCCATCAATATCCCCCAGGAAGCGGTGGTTATACCGGAGAACATAGACGCGATCCGTGCCGCCATGAGAATGCAGATCACCCGGGAAGAGGGGACGGCCAGGACCAATGAGAATCTCGGTATGAAATAACAGAGCACCGGAAATCGGAGTGGAGTGGAGAATGAAAGAAGCGCGGTTTTTGCCCATGGAAAAACTCAAGGTGGGGGGAAAAAAAGTCCTGCTTCGAGTGGATATCAATTCACCCATAGAACCGGGGACAAAAAAAATAGTCAACACCAACCGCATCGAACAGAGTGCTCCCACCGTCCGCAGCCTGTTGGACGAAGGGGCCAAACTCGCCCTCATCGCCCATCAGGGGGATACCCTCGATTATCAGAATCTGATTTCCCTGGAGGAACATGCCGCGGTGCTGGGGGAGAAGGTCGGGCGACCCGTGGATTATATCGACGATGTATGCGGCCCGTCGGCGATTCGGAAGGTTGAGGCGCTACAGCCGGGACAGGCGGTGTTGCTGGGAAATCTGCGCTACCTCACCGAGGAGGTGTCGGTCTTCGAAGAGGTGGTGCCGCTTTCCCCCCGGGACATGGTAGGGGCTTACCATGTGCGTCGTCTGGCTCCGCTTTTTGATTATTACATTAATGATGCCTTCTCGGCTGCCCATAGAAATGCGCCGAGCATAGTGGCATTTCAGGAGCTCCTGCCCAGCGCGGCGGGGCCTCTCCTTTTTCGCGAAGTGGAAGCCCTCAGCAAGGTGATGAGTGGGCCTCGGAGACCCTCGGTTTTTCTTCTCGGCGGTGCAAAAATATCAGATGCCTTCGGAATGCTGCAACGGGTACTGGAAGGCGGGGTTGCCGATACGATCCTCACCTGCGGTGTGACCGGTCAGGTCATGCTCATTGCCGCCGGCTACGATATCGGAGGCCCGACGGAGGAGTTCCTCAGAAAACGGAAACTCGATCGCTTTATCGGCCCCGCGAAGGGCTATCTCCGGGACTATCCTGAAAGAATTCGATTTCCCCTGGACCTGGCCTTTGCCGATGGGAAGGGCGACAGGGGAGAATTGAAACTGGAAGAACTGCCGGCTTCCTGTGAGTTTTTTGATATCGGTTCCGGTACCATAGAAGAATACACCGGGGTGCTTCGGAAGGCCGGAACGATTTTTATTAACGGTCCCGCCGGGGTTTTTGAGGATACAAGGTTTTCAAAGGGCACGAAGATACTGTGGAAAGCCGCGGCAGAATCAACCGGCTATTCGGTGGTCGGGGGCGGTGATTCCGTGAGTGCCGCCGAACGGTTTACCGGTATGAAAGGTTTTGATTATATCTGCACCGCCGGTGGGGCGATGGTGAGGTTTGTCTCGGGGAAACGCCTGCCCCTGATCGAGGCTATGGAGCGGTCATGGGAAAAATGGAAAATTTATCATTGAAAGAGGGAAGAAGGAGAATGGTATGAAATCAAAAACTGCATTTCTGTACGGCCCCGAGGATCTCAGGGTTGAAGATGTGGAGGTTCCCAAGCTTCGTCCGGATCAGGTCCTGATAAAAACCGGAGCCTGTGGAATCTGCGGTTCCGATGTAGAGTGCTATGAAGGCAAGAGCGCGGAAGGTCGCTACGACATCGCACCCTACACGCCGGGACATGAATGGGGCGGCCGGATCGTCGAAGTCGGCAGCGGCGTAAAAAGCGGACTGAAGGTGGACGATAAGGTCACGGGAGACTGCGTAATGGCCTGCGGAGTCTGTCGCAACTGCAAGGATGGACTGATGCCCTCGGCTTGTCTCAATTTTCGTGAAATAGGTTTCCGCCCGGATTCTCCCGGAGGTATGGGTGAGTACATGGTGGTGGAGGAACAGTATGTACACAAGATCCCTGATGATTGGAATTATGCCGACGGCGCCTGGGTGGAGACCTTCTCCATCGGTTACTTTGGAATCTGGGGCAACGGCGGATCCATCGATGCCTCCGACATCGCAATCATTCTCGGAGCCGGTCCCGTGGGACTTTCCGCGACTATGGTGGCGAAAACCAGCGGAGCCCTGACCCTCGTGGCCGATCCCCTCGCGAGTCGACGCGAACGGGCACTCAAGTATGGCGCGGACCACGTGGTGGATCCCTCCGCCGGAGGTTTCGCACAGAAGGTTATGGATCTCACCGACGGACAGGGCTGTTCGGTGTGCGTGGAGGCCTCCGGAAACGACAACGCCATCGCCTCCCTCTTCGATATCTCTTCCCATAGCGCGAGGGTCCGTCTCATCGGACATTCCATCGGACGAAAGGTACCCGTGGAGATAGGAAAAACCATCTGGAAGACCCTCAGTATTACCGGTTCGGGAGGTACGAAGAACTTCGGACAGCGTACGATTCGCTTCATGAGTCGGATCAAGGACCACTATGACTTTGAAGGCTTAAATACCCATTACTACCCTTTTGAAAAGTTGCACGAAGCCTTCGACGTGGCGATTCACAACAAGGTGGAAGCCCTGAAGGTCATGCTCACATTTGGCATGTAGGGACTGTCCCGAAGATTATTGCTAATCGAAGAAGCAGGTTCATGATATAATTGAGCTTCTCATCATTACAAATCAGGAGGACATACATGGGGAAGGTAAAACTGGGCATCATCGGTCTTGGTCGACTTGGCAGAAAACACGCCGAGAACATCCACTACAATATTCCGGAGGCGGAACTCAATGCGATCTGTAGCGTGGTACCCGCCGAGCTCGATCTCGTGTCGAAGGAGATGTCCCCATCGATGGTAACCGAATCGTACGGGGAAATCCTCGGGAACGGGGACCTGGACGGTGTTGTTATTTCAACCAATTCCCAGACCCATTGCGAGATTATCTGCGCCGCCGCCGAGGCAGGGGTGAAACATGTCTACACCGAGAAGCCCCTGGGAATGTCCCGCGAGGAGATTGATAAAATTAAAGACGCCGTGGAATCGAGTCCCGGTATGGTGCTGCAGGTGGGGTACAACCACCGTTTCAATGCCGACCTCCGGGCGGTAAAAGAAAAAATCGACACGGGGTATGTGGGAAAGGTGATTCTCATTCGGATGGCCTCCAGGGACCAGCTATGGGATGAGAAGGATCTGGTGAGGTTCTGTCCCTCCAGCGGCGGTTTTGTGGCGGACATGATGACCCATGATTACGACACCGCCAGATGGCTTACTGGTTCCGAAGCGGACACCATTTTCGGTCTTGGCGGAGTATACGCCTATGAAGGACTGAAAAAAGTCGGGGACATCGACAATGCCGTGCTCCTGATGAAGTTTAAAAATGGAGTGATGATCCAGCTCGAAGGTAGTCGCAACAGCGCCGTTGGTTATCATGCGCCCATGGAGGTTTTTGGCAGCAAGGGTTCAATAAAGGTGGGAGATCACGCCTACCAGGATCGGGTCACATGGCTGGACACCGAGGGGGCTCACAGGAAATACGCCCGGTGGTTCTTTGAATACTGGGAATCCACCTACCTCGCGGAAATAAAGGACTTCGTCGATTCGATCATTGAGAAGCGGCCTCCCGTGGTGGGACTTATCGACGGATACAAGGCGATGGAATGGGCTTTCAAGGCCGCCGAGGCGGTGGAGAAGGGCGAGATTGTAAAGATGTGAAGATAAATCTCTTGTAGAGATCCCGGAATAGTATAATTCTCATGCGCAATCGGAAACCCGCTGGAATAGAAAGGGAGTAGCGGAAAATGAGAATCAAGATTGCCTATGGAAAAGAATACCGCTCTGTCGATGTTATGAAAAAAAATATCGGCGCGGTGATGTATCCGAAGGGGGTCGAAACCGAACTATCGGAACAGGAGCTGATCGAGAAGTCCCTCGCCGCGCCTATTGGTACGCCGACCCTTGACAGAATTATCAGGCGGGGAGAGTCGGTGGTCCTCATTACCAGCGATATCACAAGGCCTTTACCGAGTTCTCGAATCCTTCCGACTCTGCTGGAACATCTTGGAAAGATCGGGATCAAAGAAGAAGACATCACCATTGTCTTCGGTCTGGGCAACCATAGGAAACAGACCGAAGGGGAGATGAAAAAAATCGTTGGCTCGGAGATTTACAGGCGCATCCGTCGCATGGACAGCGACCAGGAAGATGTTGTCCGTCTCGGTATCACTGCGAGGGGAACCCCCCTGGATATCTTCCGACCCGTCGCGGAGGCGGACCGGGTGATCTGCCTGGGTAATATCGACTACCACTACTTTGCCGGGTACAGTGGGGGGTACAAGGCGATCATGCCCGGAGTCTCCACGGAGGAGGCAATCCGTATGAACCATCGCCACATGGTAAAGGAATCGGCCGCCACGGGAAAGGTAAAGGGAAACCCCGTGAGGGAAGACATCGAGGCGATCGCCCAATATCTGAAGGTTGATTTCATTCTCAACGTTGTATTGAATGAACACAAGAAGATTGTCGGTTCCTTCGCCGGTCATCCCATAAGTGCCCATCGGGCGGGATGTAAACTGCTGGATAGCTTTTGCAGGTATCCCATCGATCGTAAAGCCGACATAGCCCTGGTATCGGCGGGAGGGTTTCCCCATGATATCAACCTGTATCAGGTCCAGAAGGCCCTGGACAATGGGAAATACGCCGTGCGGGACGGTGGTATCATTATTCTGGTTGCCGCCTGCAATGAAGGACCGGGCGAATCGACTTTCGAGAAGTGGATGGTTGAGTCCGGAAGCCCGGAGTTCATGGTGAAGGAAATCCAGCGCAACTTCGTGCTTGGCGGGCACAAAGCCGCGGCGATAGGGCTGGTGTTGGAAAAAGCGGAAATCCTCATTGTATCCGAGATGAGTCCGGATTTCGTTGAGCGGATCTTCATGAAGCCCTTTCGGGGAGTTCGGGAGGCTCTCGATCGTGCAATAGAAAAAATGGGACCCCATGCCCTTGTGCATGTCATGCCTGTAGGGGGCTCAACACTGCCTTTACTGATAGAGTGAAGGGGTCACGGAACTGAATACAGAAGTTGATCTTCTCGGGAAAAGTTTGACATTATCCCGAATAACACCCACACTGTATATATGAGCACAAAGATAATAAAGGAGCCCTTCGGGCTAACAGGACACGAGAGCAGCCGACTTATTTTCGGGGCGGCAGCCCTGTCCCATGCAACGGAAGCAGAAGCGGATCGGGTGCTGGACCTTCTTTTGAAGTATGGGGTGAACCACATCGACACCTCGGTGACCTACGGGGATTCGGAGAAACACATCGGCCGATGGTTGAAAAGCCACAGGGACGAATTTTTCCTGGCCACCAAGATAGATGCCCGCACCTTTTCCGAGGCGAAGCTCGAGCTTCAGAAATCTCTGAACACCCTTGGGGTGGACCGGGTGGACCTGCTGCAGATGCACGAGCTGGTGGAGGACGGGGACACCGATACTTTTCTCGGAGAGACCGGTGCCCTTCGGGTCCTGGAGGAGGCGAAGGGGCAGGGACTTGCGAGCCATATCGGGGTCACCGGACACGGTTTCAACGCCCCCAGGGTCCTCATGCGCTGTGTGATGAGCTCCCCCTTCGACTCGGTACTGCTTCCCTTCAACTATACTTTGAGTATTCACCACAGCTATCGCGGGGAATTTGATTCCCTGGCCTACGCCTGTGGAGAAAAGGGTATCGCCCTTCAGACCATGAAGGCCGTCACCCGCGGCCCCTGGGGCAGCATTCCGAAGAATCGGACCACCTGGTACCGGCCCCTTGAAGAGCCGGAGGATATCGCCAGGGGTGTGCACTGGGTCATGGGCTTCGACGGACTGTTTTTTACCAGCTGCGGAGATACGAATCTTTTACCCCACATGTTAGAAGCGGCCACAAGCTACGAGGGACAACCGACCCGAAAGGAAATGGAAGAAATGCGTGCCCGCCTGGATATGACGATTCCCCCCCAGCACAATTGGCCGCGGCTCTGATATCGCAGGTCGACTCTGAAAGAGATTTCTTCTCAACGGGGACACCGGGCTGACTCAGGTGGGGGAGGACATCACTTTTCCGCCAGTGCCGTAGATTTGTCGATGCAGACAAGGGCGTGTACTCCGTCTTCAGAGCGAAGCTCGAAGTCGGCGTTGATCTGCCTGGCCAGGTTTGATACCAGCAAAAGGCCGAGGGATTCGGAGGACTCGAGGGAGAACCCTTGAGGGAGTCCGCATCCGTTGTCTCGTATCGAAAGACAGTAACGACCGTCGTGATCGAAGAAACGGACTGTGATTTTTCCATCGGTCCGTTGTTTCAGGCCATGCTCCAGGCAGTTGGTGACCAACTCATTCACGATCAGGCCTACGGGGACCGCCATGGAAAGGTTGATCTGAAGTTCTGGGATTTCAAAATAGGTTTGCACCGGGGTGCCGGAGATGTTGTAGGTATCTATGAGGTGGGAAACCAGGTCTGAGATATAGCTGTCCAGGTAGACCCCCGAGAGATTTTCCGTGTGGTAGAGTTTTTCATGTATCATGGCCATACTCTCAACACGGTTCTTGCTGTCGGTCAGGTGTTTTTTTATGTCTTCATCGGTGATAAAAAGGGTCTGTAGATTAAGCAGGCTTGCAATCACGTTCAGATTGTTTTTTACCCTGTGGTGGACCTCCTTTAGAAGGGTTTCCTTCTCGTGAAGATCGTCACGGATGATTTGTTCCGCCCGCATTCGCGAGGAGATGTCCTGGACCATGACGACGATTGACTGGTAATCGTTGTAGCTCACAATATTGAATTTAAGCCTGAGGTATCTGTCTCCCTCCTTTTTCAGGGGGGGCTCTTCACCGAGGACTACTTCCCGGGATTTCACATTCTCAAGGGCTTCCTTCACGGGAAGACGGTTCTCAGGTGAGAACAGATCGGGAAAGGCCACGGTCATCAGATCATCTGCTTCCCGGTTGAATATCTCCGCCGCGGCTCGGTTCGCGAAGATTATCTTGTTGTTCGGTCCGATCTCAATGAATCCGTCGCTAATGCTGGAGAGGAGGTTTTCCATGTGCTGTTTTGAAAAAAGCAGCTCCCTGGTGATGTCCCTTTTGTATATCCTGTCTATTCCGATGATTCTGTTCTTGTAGTGATCGATGTTTCCCTTTGAGAAATCTTCCAGCAGGGTGAAAAGGTGTTCTTTCATGTGTTTGAAGGGCATCTTTGCCAGGTATGCGTCGGCAATCTCACTAAAATCGAGGTTTTCCTCCTCCGCGGCTATAGCCGATACGATCACGATGTGGCTGTGTTTCACCTTTTCCTCGCGGCGCAGAAGCCTGCACAGTTGTTCTCCCCCGATATGGGGCATTACCAGATCGACAAAGATGATATGGGGAAGCGCTTCGGGAAGGGATGTTTTAATAAAATCCAGAGCCTCCAGTCCGGAATTCACAGTGGTCACCACATACCCCTCTTCACTCAGGATCACTTGCATAAATTCGAGCATCATCGGGTTGTTATCTACTACTAGTATATTTTTCATCATTCCTTTCTTAAGTACTTCAGTTGCTTTAAAAATCGGAGATTTTTTAAAAGGCCCGGGTGTATAGTATTTTAGAGTGCCTGTTCACCGGTGAATCCGAAATAAAAGCCTGAATTGAAGTTTTTCCAGGCTGTTAGTTTTTGAGAGTTTCCACCTGTCCTTAGTAAGGGTACACCATTTTTTATAAAAAACAATTTCAGAAGGCATTTTTTTAAAGGCTTTTTAAATCTAATATCACCATGTGAAATCTTGTTCCAATAAAATTGACCAAACCAGGAAAAAGGGGTAAACTTGTCTACGCTTCCACATACAAAATGACGGTTCGATAGGTCAGGCCTGTCGCAAAAGGAGAATTTTCATGAAAATAATGGTGATCAACCCGAACAGTTCGAAGGAGATGACCTCTTCCATTCGAGAGGTACTGGAAAAAATCAAACGCCCCGATACGGAATTGACCGTTACCTGCCCTGAGAAAGGACCTGTCGAAATCTCCTCATCCTACGATGAGTTACTTGCCGCTTTTTACATGATGGATCTGGTGCGTCGGGCGAACAGCGAAGGCTACGACGCGATCATCGTGGCCTGTTTTTCCGATCCCGGCCTCGTCGCGATACGGGAAGTGTCGGATATCCTGGTGGTGGGCATCGAAGAATCAACCATGCACGTTGCCTGTACCCTGGGATACAAGTTTTCCATTCTCACGCCGGGGGCGAAACGAATTCCGGCAAAGAATAACGACACCTGGCGCAACAAGCTCAGTGAGAACCTCGCCTCCGTCCGACCCCTCGGGTTGACCGTTACTGAAACTGACGCGAAGCCGGAGCTGGCCCAGCAGCGGATCCTCGATGTGGCCCGTCAGGCGGTGGAAGAGGACGGCGCGGAGGTGATTGTTCTCGGTTGTGCCGGTATGGTAGGCTACGCGGAGAAGGCGGCAAAGGAGCTCAACATAGTGGTCCTGGACCCGACTTCCACGGCCTTCAAATACACCGAGGCCCTGGTGGATCTCGGTGTCACCCACTCCAAACGGGCGCTGTACGCGACCCCCTCGGAGAAGGAATATCGCTAAGGGGAAGTTTCATATCCCCTCCGCAAGAAACAAAGGGCTTGGAGAAACAAAAATCTGTGAGGAGTATTGAAATATGAAAAACTCAGGGAGAAATGAAACGCTAAAACTCATGTTGACCCACTCATCGGTGAGACATTTTACCGATGAGGATGTACGGGTCGAAGACGAACGGGCGATCATCGAAGCGGGTACGATGGCTTCCTCTTCCTGCAATATGCAGCCGTACAGTTTTATATCCTTGCGCACCAGGGAATCCAGACAATGGATTGCCTCTCTCAGCGGAGGCGCGAGGATGGCCGAGGAGGCCCCCCTGGTTCTGATGGTCTGCGTGGATCAGTACAAGCTTGACTATGTAGCCCGCAAGGCGGGGATGGAAAACTATGTCTCCGACTATCTTGAATCCTTTATCGTCGGTGTCTCCGATGCATCGATCGCGGCGCAGAACGCGGCGCTGGCGGCGGAAAGCCTGGGGTACGGGATATGTTACATCGGTTCGATTCGCCACAAAACGGAGGAGGTCTGCAAGCTTCTCAAGCTGCCGGAAAAGGTTTTTCCCCTCTTTGGTATAGCCGTTGGAGTTCCCGCCCGCCGAAATCCGATAAAACCCCGTATCCCCCTCGAGGGAACGTGGTTTCAGGAGACCTACGACACACAGGCCGCGGAGCGTGGGGTGGAGGAATACGACGGGGTGATGATGACCTCCGGGGTGTATGACGGTCGTCACTTTCCCCTCGACACATGTATGATCAGGAGAGGGGTCGAACAAACAGATCCTGAAAAAAAAGACTCGGCCTACGGCTGGATTGAACATA
>CAZJIN010000019.1:0-13528 GCA_964545955.1 uncultured Sediminispirochaeta sp. | reverse complement strand
GGATTTTGAAGAGGACACGCTCTCTGAGGCGGTGCGATACATTCGAAACAGGGAAATCGATGCACTCGAAGAACTCCTTAGGCAGTATTTCTCTCCACGCCGGGTTGAAGTACTCCTCGACCTTTTCTCATTCATTGGAAACAGCAGTGAGTTCAGTCGATTGATAACGAAAAACCGGGGGGTGCTGCACAATGAAGAGCTGGAAGACCTACACTACCTGGTAGCCCTTGTGGAGCAAATGAACGTCCTCGGCTACGAGGAAAGCATCCAAATAGATTTATCCGAAATCGGAGCACAGCCCTACTATACCGGAATCGTCTTTCAGGTCTACCTCGACGATATGGATGACGCGGTGGCCTCAGGCGGACGCTACGACAGGTTGCTTGAACGATTCGGCTTTGACTGTCCTTCCGTAGGATTCTCAATGATGCTTCGCAAAATTGAAGACAGGGCCGATAGCAAATTCTCGAGTCCCGTTGAGGCCAACTACATTCGAAATGATGATTTTATCAAGGCATTCCGGGAGGCGGAAACACTCCGAAAAAAGGGAGAGATCGCAATTCTATGAAAAACAAAAACACACCTCCCCCGCTTACGATGGCCCTCCCCAAGGGAAGGCTTTTTGACCAGGCCCAGGACTTTTTCAGCTCCAGGGGCTTTCACTTCAAATTTGAAAAGAGGAAGCTCATCGCCCACGAGAATACCGGTCTGCTGAAGATATTTCTGGTCAAAAACGCCGATCTTCCCGTATATGTGAATCACGGGATCGCCGGCATGGGAATCTGCGGCGAAGATGTATTGTATGAGGAGAACCTTCGGTTTTTTAAACTAAGAAAGTTCAACTTCGGAAAAACCAGCATGTGCCTTGCCGCTGAAAAGGGCTTCGGTCACCCCGATAGCATAAGAAGCGTTTCCGTGGCTACTAAATTTCCGAGATTCGCCCGGGACTATTTTTATAGCCGCGGGGTACCGATACAATTAATTAAGTTGAACGGTTCGGTTGAATTGGCCCCGATCCTCGGTCTTGCGCCCTATATCGTCGATCTCGTGGAAACGGGCTCGACCCTTAAGGCGAACAACCTCGAGGTGGTTGAGAAGTTAAGGGATATCGAGGTCCACCTGATCGCGAATCCCTCCTATTACAAACTCAACTACAGGAGAATCAACCGTTTCATCGACGCTCTTAAAAATCCAGCTCCCGGGAGTGATAACAATGAACAACCGCCCGATCAGAATTGACCGAAAAACCCGTGAAACCGACATTCATATAGACCTCAACGTCGACGAGCCCGGCACTCGAATCTCAACGGGACTTCCCTTTTTCGACCATATGCTCACAGGTATGGCTTTTCACGGACGCATGGGATTGCAGATTGAAGCCGACGGCGATATCGAGGTAGACCCACATCATCTGGTGGAGGATGTGGGAATCGCCCTAGGGAAAGCGTTCCGGGCCACGGTGGAGGAGTATGGACACATTGAACGATTCGGGTACTCCCTCATACCCATGGATGAGGCCCTGAGTGAAGTGGTCATTGATGTGAGCGGGCGTCCCTACCTGGTATATACGGGGGACTATCCCCAGGAGTACTGTGGCCGGTTTCCCGTAGCCCTTCTGAAGGAATTTTTCCACGCCTTCGCCCATAACGGCGGACTCACCCTTCATGGACACTGCAGATACGGTGAGAACAGCCATCATATGATCGAGGCACTGTTCAAAGCCCTGGGAAAAGCCCTGCACCAGGCCTTTAAAAGGTCCGACTCGAATGAACCGGTCAGTACAAAGGGCGTACTTTAAATAAAACACCTCACACATTACCGAAACACCAGGAGAAACGCTTTTATAGCCGCGTCAGCGGTTCTCATCACGGAATATTTATAAAGCTTCTAAAATAAGAATTGCTGAGTTGCGTTATATTTAAATTTTGTTTATATTATGAGATAATCGGTAGTGTTAATGGATGAAAAATAAAGATTTTTTAAAAAACTTACCTGAAGAAGGATTCATCAAGATTAGCTCCTCAGGGAGAAAACAGATCGATTCCGCAAGTCGATCCGCCCTGATCAGGAAGGGAAACACCCTCTTCAACGATGGTGATATTCAGACGGCACAGAGAATATTTATTACTACCGGGTACAGTGATGGGCTGGAAAGGGTGGGAGATTATTTCAGGGAAAAGGGGGACATTTTGGAAGCGTTGCGAATGTATTGGATTGCCCCGGCTCCCGGTAAAAAGGAACAACTGATTGAACAATGCGCGGCAGTTATTCAGCTTTGGATCAATCAGGAAGGATGAAAAAAAATGAATGAGTTTGAAAAAGATGGTCTTGAAGATGAAGAGTTCGATAGCAATGAACCCATCACCCCGGAAGGTTTGAGTGAAGAGAATCTGAACCAGATTTCTGAACTTTCAAAACGAGGATACCAACTGTTGAAGGAAAACCTCATCGGTGAAGCTGAAGAGAGCTTTTTACAGATACTGGATATCGATTCAACCAATAACTACGCACTGGTCGGACTGGGAGACGCGGCCCGCAAGCGTCATGAATACCGCAAGGCAATCGGGTATTATCAGAAATGTCTGGAGAACCACGCAGGCAACAATTACGCGCTCTTCGGACTGGCCGACTGCTATAAGGCCCTGAACAGATACACCGACGCGATAAAGATATGGGAACAGTACCTTCAACATGATGACAATAATGTAACGGTTCTCACAAGAGTAGCCGACGCCTATCGCAAGGTGAAGGACTTCAGACGATCAAAGGAGATCTACCTGCGAGTTCTGGAGGTAGAACCCGACAACCCCTACGCGCTGATCGGTTTGGGACATCTGCATTACGATTTTCGTGAATACGAAGACGCCCTCAATTACTGGGAACGAATGCTTGAGGTGAAAAAAGACAATGTCGACATTCGTGTTCTGACAAGCCTGGGCAACTGCCACAGAAAACTCAAGACCTACGATCGGGGCCTCAAATATTTTCAACAAGCCCTGGAACTGGAACCGAATAATTTCTATGCCCTCTTCGGATTGGCGGACTGCTACCGGGGGATGAATTTTCACGCGGAATCCCTCGAATACTGGCATAAAATCCTCAAAATGGACCCCAATAACAAGGTTATTCTCACCCGCGCGGGCGACGCCTATAGAAGCATGGGAGATTTTGACAACGCCGAAGAGTACTACCACTCCGCCCTCAACATCGAGTTCGATATGTATGCCATTCTCGGTCTCGCGTTGATCAACAAGGAACGGGGCAAGTACGAAGACGCGATTGACAGTCTCTACGGACTTCTGCGCAACGATCCGAAAAACCACCGTCTCTATACCGAGATAGCCGAATGTTATCTCGCCCTCAACCAGCGACACAAGGCGATTGAGATACTCAACGATTTTCACAAGCTCGGGATTCGTAATCCCTACGTGGCGAAACTGCTCGACCGGATTCAGCAGGGCGGTCACAAGGGCTGACAGGCAGCCGGTCATACGACCGGCCGCGAAGACTGCCCCCGGCCGATACTTTCACAATTATTTTAACCGAGGAACACCCCTATGAACATAAGCGAAACTGAGAAAATTTTACAGGATAGATCAATGTGCGGCCTTTACCCGGAGGAGTTGACAGAACTCACCGGAATTTCTCCGGCTTTTCGAGGAAGGCAGCTCTTTGAGTGGATCCACAAGAAAGGGGTCCTTAATTTTGACGAAATGACCAACATTCCCCTCTCTACACGCTCCGAACTCATCGAAAAGTACGGCAGCCCCCTCTCTTCCCGGATCGCAGATGTCGCAGAGGATTCAGATGGTACGGTGAAAATCGTCATCGAGCTCCAAGACACACGGCGTATCGAGAGTGTGCTCCTTCGCGATGAGAAGGGAAGAACCACAGCCTGCCTTTCCAGTCAGGTCGGCTGCGCCCTGGGTTGCACCTTCTGCCGTACCGGCTTGATGGGCCTTGTACGGGATCTCACTGCCGGTGAAATTCTCGAGCAATACCTTCACCTCCGATCACAATACGGTGAAATTTCAAATGTGGTCTTCATGGGAATGGGAGAACCCCTCATGAACCTCCCCGAGGTACTTCGGGCTATCCGTGTATTTCACCAGCCCGGAGGAATCAACCTCGGTTTTAGAAAGATCACTATCTCCACCAGCGGTATTGCTGAGGGGATCCTTGAACTCTGTGACACGGGTATCCCCGTGCGTTTGGCAATCTCCCTGATTACCGCCGAACAGGAGCTGAGGGAAGACCTGATGCCGATTGCCCGGAGGGTATCCCTGAAAACCCTGCAGCAGGCGCTTATCCGTTTCCAGGAGTTTCACAACAAGCGAATCACCCTCGAGTACGTGGTCTTTAAGGGAATCAACACGCGAAACGTTGATATCGACAGTCTGGAGAATTTTATACGCCCCCTTGAGGCGATTGTAAACATCATCCCGTGGAATCCCGTGAAGGAACTTTCCTTCGAAGAACCTTCGGAGAAGGAGGTACAACATTTTATACAAAAACTGACGGACCGTGGGATTCCCGTCACCCGGCGTTATCGCCGCGGCCGGGGTATAAACGGTGCGTGCGGACAACTGGCCACGGAAAGTCCATCGGATCCGCCGACCGACAACTGATCACTGTCCGAGCTGATCACTGTTCCAGCTGATTACTGCTCGAGTACGGCCCTGATACGCCGGACTCCGGCAGAAGATGACTGTTCCTTGGTAATCTTAAACCTTCCCAGCTCCCCACTGTGCTCCACATGGGGACCTCCGCATACTTCCTTTGAAAAATCACCCACGGAATACACCTTGACCTGTTCACCGTACTTGCTTTCAAAAAAGGCTATCGCCCCCGCCTCTTTTGCTTCCTCCAGGGACATTGTCTCCATGGTTATCGGCAGGTCCCGTCGGATTACATCGTTGACTATACCTTCAACCTCACTGATTTGTTCCGGCGTCACCTTGTCGGGATGAACAAAATCAAAACGCAATCTCTCGGGGGTAATATTACTCCCCTTTTGCCGCACATGCTCTCCCAGGACCATCCTGAGGGCTCTGTGAAGAAGATGAGTGGCGGTATGAAGGGCGGTCGTTCGTTCCGACTGATCGGCTAGACCACCTTTGAAAGTCTTCTCGGCCCCCTTCTTGGAGAGCTCCTGGTGCTTCTCGAAAGCCTTTTCGAAACCTTCTCGGTCCACGGTCATACCGTGCTCCCTTCCGAGCTCCTCGGTGATCTCCAGGGGAAATCCGTAGGTATCGTACAGCTTGAAGGCAACCCGGCCGGGAATCAGCCTTTTTGGGTTCTTTAGTAGCCCCGGAAGCATCTTTTCGAACTCATGTTCCCCCTTTTTCAGGGTAGTAAAAAAACGCTCCTCCTCCGCTACAAGCTCCTTGAGAATCATCTCCCGATTCTGCTCAAGAATAGGGTACGGTCCCGAATAGAGGGGTATCACAATCTCCGCAAGCTCCGCCATAAAATGCCTATCCACCCCCAATTTACGACCATGACGAACAGCCCTTCGTATCAACCTCCGCAGAATGTACCCCTGTCCGAGATTGGAGGGCTTTACCGACTGCTCATCCCCGAGAATGAATACCGAAGTCCTGATATGGTCGGCTATGATTCTGATGGAAGCGGTAACGTCTTCGTTGCTGTTGTAAGAAACTCCACAGATTCTCTCTATGCCGGAAATGATCGGGAAAAACACCTCGGTGTCATATACGGTTTTTTTCCCCTGCAGAATCGCGGCGGTCCGCTCTATTCCCATACCGGTGTCGACGCATTTGCGACTGAGGGTGTCAAAGGTCCCGTCGTTCTGCCTGTTGTATTGCATGAAAACGTCGTTCCAGACCTCGAAATACTTCCCGCAGGAACAGCCCGGTTTGCAGTCCGGTCCGCAGGCAGCCTTGCCTGTATCGATAAACATCTCGGAGTCGGGACCGCAGGGTCCCGTCTCACCCGCGGGTCCCCACCAATTGTCCGACCGGGGTAGAAAATAGATTCGGTTTTCCGGGATCCCCACTTCACGCCACACCGAGGCCGACTCCTCGTCCCTCGGCACATCAGCATCCCCCTCAAAACAGGTAACTGATATTTTATCGGCGGGAATTCCAAGCCATTCTGGGGAAGTGAGAAATTCATAACTCATTCTAATCGCGCCATCTTTGAAATAATCACCCAGGGACCAGTTCCCCAGCATCTCAAAAAAAGTGAGATGACTGGTGTCTCCCACCGAATCGATATCCCCGGTTCGTATGCACTTCTGAAAGTTCACAAGCCGATTCCCCGCAGGATGCTCCTGCCCCAGAATGTATGGAACCAGGGGGTGCATTCCCGCAGTCGTAAAGAGTACCGTAGGGTCATTTTCTGGAATCAATGACTTGCCCGATATACGGGCATGTCCATTCAGTTTAAAAAATTCAATATACTTACTTCGCAGTTCTTCTGTTGTCATGGCTTAGAATATTAGGGATGAGTGCCTGAAATGTCAATATATGACCGGGGGTGATCAGCAGTACTGAATCCACAAATCGTGTCAGGTACTTTAAAAATCTTCAATGTCGGAATGCGTCCCATCAGAGGAAAAGTCAGAGAAAAAATAGACCAGTCCTCCGTTTTTGCGACTCACTCGCAGTTCGGCATACCCTTTCTCGACCAGCTTATCCAGGGCCTTTTTTGCCTCATCGAGACTTCGTTCTCCTTCAAGGGCAACCTCCGAGGGAGTGGCAATACCGCCGTTTCTTTTGGCGGTACGCAGAATCACGCTTTCCAGAGAGACTCTGTGTTCCCTCTCCCCCGTCTTCGGTCCGTTGACGGTACGGACTGGACGATCGTATAGAGCGTTTCGCCATCCCAGGCGCAGATTCGCCTCGTTCACTTGCAGCGGAAGGGTAATCAAATCATAGACCGAGCCTATTCCGAAAAGCCCTCCGGTCATAATATAGAGGAAACCGGTACCGATTTTTCCCAGGTAAAACCTGTGAAAACCAAGGGCCCCGAAACCAGAGATCAGCCATAGAAGATAGGCTATGCCGGTAGAATACACATATTCCTCCTGATACGTTGTTTTTTATGCCCCCCGGGACTGTCAGATCATCTCGTCCGTGTCGAGGACAATCTCTCCCTCTTCCACCCTGCTTCGGATATGCAGGAGAAAATCCTTTGTACTCCGGTCCACTTCCGAACGCTTCATCGGTCCGAGACTTTCGCGCTCTCCACGGATAAACTCACCCCGTCTCTCCGATACATTGCGGAGCAGCTTCCCTTCCACCTCTTTGCCCTTTCCCTTCAGGATAATCGCAAGGTCCCGATCGGGGTACTGCTGGAGCACCCTCTGTAACTGCTGATCGGGGATCTCAAGGATAGAATCAATAGAAAAAAGCCGTTCCCTGATCTCCTCCGCCAGATCATCATTCCTGTCTTTGAGAGAATCGAGAATACGATCCTCCTCCTGTAGCGGAAGGTGCTTGAGGATATCCGCCAGTACGTTGCGTCCGTTAATATCCTCCGTCACTACCCTACCCTGAGTCCGAATACGCTCACGTAAGGAATCTTCAATAGACGAGAGGACCTCCGGCGAGACCCTTCCAAGACCGGCTATTCTTCTGACCACCTGGCTCTGGTCCAACGGGGGTAGAGATTCCAGGACCTGCGACGCCCTGTCCGGGTTTAGATAGCTTATCACTATACTGACGACATGAACAGGCTCCTTTCTCAGGAGCAACATAATCTGCTGGTACTCTAGATCGTTGAGAAAGGCGAAGGGCTTCTGATCCGTATAGGGGGAAAGTTTTTCCAATATCTCCTCGGCCTTTTCCCTGCCGAGGGAAGACTCGAGAATATCCCTGGCTACCTGTACACCACCCCGTGGAGTCGCGACGATCTCATTCGCTACCGTACCGAACTCTCCGAGTATCTTTTTTGCCTCATCCCGATCGATTCTCTTGATCCGGGCTATCTCTCCGGTGATCTTCTCGATCTCTTCGGTCGACAGATGTTTCAGTATACCCGAGGCCTGTTCAATTCCGAGCAGTAGGAGCAACTTTGCCGCTCGCTTGTGGCCGTATCCGGTTTTCAGAAACCCGCTGGAAGAAACGATCGAGTTGCCCCTATAAATTCTGGTCTGGGAAGGGCTTCCCTCCTCAGGCCGGTTCACATGCCTGCTCTCCTGATCGATCTCCGGATTGTCCCGGCTTTCGGGCCGATCTTTTTTATCGGTGCTGTTCCCGGTGCTGTTCCCGGTCTGCGTAGCCGGTGACTCCAAAGGAACTTCTTCGGGCTTCCCCTTTTTCCCACCACCCGGAGCACTCTTGAAGGTCTGGAGTTTGTAGGCTTCAATCGCGTGTTTGTTCTTCATACCTATATTCTACCAATCAAATCATACTTAGACAATTTTTACCGCACTTCCCTTGACATTTTTTTGGCAAAACGTTATAAATTATCTCGTTCGTGCCGCTGTAGCTCAGTCGGTAGAGCAGGGGACTGAAAATCCCCGTGTCAACAGTTCAATTCTGTTCGGCGGCACCGATTGGCGTCCGGTTTCATACCGGACGCTTTTTTTTAAAACCTCTAGTTAATTATCGCAACGGAGCATCTGAATCTCCACCCGACCGTCGGTATCGCCGATATCGACCAAGGCGTAGCGGCCGTCCTTAAAGGCGCCGGGATTAAGCACATGGGAGGGTCCGGTCATGGAGTGCCCGTAGGACTCGTGAATATGACCACAAATCACCAGCAGAGGCCTTTGTTGATCGACCCATTCCCGAAGAGAACGGCTGCCCACATGTTTCATTTTCATCACCCTGTCGGCCACTGTGCCATGGGGAGGCTGATGAGAGACCAGCACCACCCTTTCCGATGGTCCGGGATCCAGTGCTTTCAGCTTCGCGGCGAGGGCTTCCTCAGTTTCCTCATAGGGGGTATTTATCGGACCCGGCAGGGCACCACTGAGTCCGAGTATTCTCATACCATTCTTGTCGAAACCGGATGGTCCCGGGGCAAGCCCCTCCCGGAGTAGAAGTTTTTCGATCTCCCGGTTATCACAGTTCCCCGCTATCGCCATGAGCTTCGGGTGAATCTCTTTTAATACCGCAATCACCTTACCGGCATCATCGAGGTTGCCGAAATGGGTGAGATCTCCCGCGGCTATCACCATATCAATGGTGTCGGCGTGGCTTCGAAGACAGTCGAGGGTCTCCGTTTTTCCATGAATATCCGAAAGAACCAGAATACGCATATGATACCTCCCTTTCTCTTCAAGTAAGTTTTTGTGTATCCACAGATCGCTCAGAGCCTCAATCTTTTGGGAACTCCGGGGCTCCGAGGACTTCCCCACTCCCCCGGTTTTCCACAAGCCGATCTTCCACAAGCAGGCCGTACATCTCCTGCTCGAGATCCATGAGCGATCGGGCCTTCAGGCTGCGTCGGCTGCGGGGCAGGGGATTTCGAAAGACCTTCCTGATCTTCGCCGGCGGGCCTCCAAGAACCATGATGGAGTCTCCCAGGAGAATCGCCTCCTGAATATCGTGAGTTACAAACAGTGAGGTCCGTGGATCCTGCTCCCAGAGGGTCTCAAATTGATCGATCAGAGAAAGCTTCCGGTGCAGGTCCAGGGCCTGCAGCGGTTCATCCATCAACATAATACCCGCCGGGTAGGCAAAAGCTCGGGCCACGGCGGCCCGCTGACGCATCCCCCCCGACAGGTGGTGGGGAAAGTAGTCTTCAAAATCCTTCAACCCTACAAGATGCAGAAAATGCCGTGCCCTCTCGCTCCTCTCTTCGGGGGAAAAGGAGGAGGCGAGTACCAGCTCGATATTACGTCGTATCGATCTCCAGGGAAGAAGCCTGGGCTCCTGAAAGAGATAGCTAATCCTCTCCTCACCAACTCCCTCGAGAGAACCGCTTCGGGGTGTGATCAGTCCTGAAATCAGGTTCAAAAGGCTTGTTTTGCCACATCCCGAAGGTCCCAGGATAGCAGTCACCGAGTGCTCTGAAAACTCTGCACTGAAGCCGTCGAAGACGCTGATTTCGCCATATTCGAAGAACAGATTCTTACACGCTATCCGCATAATCCTTACTCCAGGGTAACCGATCGGTGATAAGGGAAAAAGCCCACTGACTCAGGCCGCTGAGGATGATAGCTACGGCGGTCCACGCGAACACCTCCGCCGTTTCCAGGCTCATCTGGGACAATTGCATACCACTTCCCACTCCGAAGGTTGGAATGCTCAACACCTCCGCCGCCACCACCACCTTCCATGTGAGCCCAAGGGCCGTCTGAGCCCCTGAAATCAGGTAGGGAATCACCGAAGGAACAGAAATCAAAAGAATCCGCTTCCCCGCACCGAGGCCGTAAACCTGTCCCATTTGCAGTAGTTTCGGATCAGTCTGACGAATTCCTATGATAATATTCTGTGTGATCACGGGAAAGGCGATCAAAAAGGTGGAAAAAATTGGTACCGTTCCCGTTTTGAACCACAACAGGGCAATCAGGACCACCGACATCACCGGGGTGGTACGTATAACGGCTATCAGCGGTTTAAAGAGGGCATGAATGGGCAAACTTACCCCTGCGGCTATTCCCACCGACACCCCCACCACGAGGGAGATGGAAAAGCCCGCGAACCCCCTCAAAAATGTGGCCCCCACGGACCTGTGGAATTCGGGTGTGTTCACCAGATTCAGGAGGGCCACCCCCACCTTCTGGGGCGGGGGCAGGATAATCGCGGCATCTATGAAGGCCGCCGCGAGAAGCCAGATTCCGAACAGTACTCCAAGGGCAAAAAGGGAGAGGAGGAATTTCCCCCCCCTCATTTTTATTCCCCCTTCCCACATTGAGGTGAGAGGTTTCTTTCTAGGGGCTGAAGTAGAATCCGCCATCGGGGAGCCTTCCTCCCACGGAAGCCGGGTTGAAATTCAACAGAACCTGCAAAAAACTTTCCATCAGTTCTCTCGCATCTTCGGCGGGTATGTATTTGAGGTTACAATGGGGAATTGCCGGTTGGGCAATCGCCGCGGGCATCACGCCGTATTTTTCGATCAGAGCGGCGGCCTCGGCGGGATTCGAGTTGACCCACTCGATCGATTTCCGGTATTCCTCCAGAAAAGCCTCCACCGCACCGGAATGCTCCTCCACAAAGGAAGGTTTGAACACCACCACGGTGATCGGATAGGTTTCATCGCTTCCTCGCGTCTCCTTCCAGGCATCCTGAAAGTCAAGGACAATCCGCACGTCCTTCGATTTTTTAGTCGCGAGAGTGACGAAAGGCTGGGGCAACACCGCCGTCTCAACTTTGCCCGCAATCAGCATCTGGGTGAGCTGTGCTCCGTTGGAGATGGAAAAATCGATTCTCAAATCCCTCTTCGGGTCCAGTCCGTTCTCCGAAAGGAGATAGCTTAAAAGGTAGTCGGGGGTAGCCCCCTTTCCAATCGAATGAACAGTGCGTCCCCTCAGATCTTCTGCGCTCCGGAGTTCCGGATCCCTGGTGAGCATCGACAGAACCCCCATTCCAACGACCGCGCCCAGCTTGTAGCCCGGTCCGGCGGTGTACAACTTGGCAGCCATATTGCTGGGAAACACGGCGACATCCAGTTCCCCCCCGGCTACCCGCGCGACCATCTCCTGGGGCGTGGGAAGTACCTGAAACTCGCTGTCATATCCCTCGCCAAGCTCCGGAGGGACTTCAAACATTCTGATCATTCCGAAACCCGACGGCCCCTTCAGGGCAGCCGCTTTGACCGTTCTAAGTTCACCTTTCTCCTTCACCTCCTGAATACCCGCGGCATTCAGCAGGAAGGGTGAGGCAAAGCACAATACCAAAAAGAAGGTCATACTTTTCTTTAAATTCATGTATTCTCCTCAATTATGACGCGAAAATAACGCTTCTTCCCCGCCCGAAGCAGCAATACACCGTCTTCCAGGAAGGAACCGTCTATCAACGTTTCGGTATCCTCGATCTTCCGATCGTTCACCCTGGCGCCGCCCTGGGTTACGAGTCGCCGCGCCTCTCCCTTGGAAGCACAGAGACTGGTCATGGCAAAAAGATCAAGCACATTAATACCCGCTTTCAGATCCTCGGCGGAAATCTCGATACCCGGAATGGCGTCGCGATTCTCCGAAGCCCCTGCCGTAGAGAAAGCAGCCCGGGAAGCCTCAAGGGCTTTTTTCGCCTCCCCTTCTCCGTGGATGAGGATGGTCTGTTCGTAGGCAAGGCGTTCCTTGGCTTTGTTCAGCTCCTGCCCTTCCAGGTGGGC
Organism: uncultured Sediminispirochaeta sp.; assembly: GCA_964545955.1. GTDB lineage: Bacteria > Spirochaetota > Spirochaetia > DSM-16054 > Sediminispirochaetaceae > DSBN01. The sequence continues at coordinate 1,279 of CAZJIN010000019.1, read as the reverse complement.
CATCTCTTCGATCTCTTCGAGGGGAAGGAAGGTGAACATCTTCAGGAAACGGATGACATCGGCGTCGTTCACGTTCCGCCAGTATTGGAAAAACTCGTAGGGAGAACAGAGCTCGGGGTTGAGAAAAATCGCGCCCTTCTCGCTTTTCCCCATTTTTTTCCCGTCCGCCCGGGTCACCAGGGGAAAAGTCAGAGCGAAAGCCTCGTTTCCGTCCATCCGGCGGATCAGCTCGACACCGCTGAGGATATTGCCCCACTGGTCGTCCCCACCAACCTGAACTTTGCATCCGTACTCCCTGTTCAGAATGAGGAAATCGTAGGACTGGAGGAGCATATAGTTGAACTCGATGAAGGAGAGCCCTTTTTCGAGTCGCTGTTTATAGGCCTCGAAACTGAGCATTCGGTTCACCGAGAAGTGCACCCCGATGTCCCGAAGAAAGTCGATATAATTCAGGCCTCCGAGCCAGTCGTAGTTGTTGACCATGAGGGCACGACCTTCGGAAAAATCAATAAGCTTAGAGGCGCCCTCCTTGATGGCCTTTTCATTTTCACGGATCTCCTCGATGCTGAGGATCTTCCGCATCTCGGTCTTGCCCGATGGGTCTCCGATCATCCCGGTCCCGCCGCCAACGACGAGGATGGGACGATGCCCGTGGTGCTGCAGATGGGCCAGGGCGTAAAAGGGAACCATATGTCCGATGTGGAGGCTCCTCGCCGTGGGATCAACACCCACATAAAAACTCACCTGTTCCTTTTCCATGGCCTCCCGTAGACCATCCAGATTACTGCACTGTTGTAAAAAACCTCTTTTTTCCAGCTCTTCAAGGGCTCCCGGCATTTTATATTCTCCTGTAATTCTTTATTTCCGTACGTATTTTCTGGGATAGATCATCTATTGGCACCCGTTCCTGCTTCATCGAATCGCGGTAGCGGATAGTAACGGTCCTGTCTTCCTTGGTGTCATAATCCACGGTGACGCAGAAGGGCGTACCGATCTCATCCTGTCGGCGATATCTGCGTCCAATAGCACCGCTCTGATCGTAGAAGGTCGCGAAATCCTCCTGCAGGTTCTTCTCAATATCCCGGGCTATTTCGGCAATGCCGTCTTTTTTGACCAGGGGAAGAATGGCAACCGTCACCGGTGCCGCCAGGGGGTGAAAATGCATAACCGTCCTGGTATCGCCGCCCTCCAGCGCCTGTTCCTCATAGGCATCCGACAGAACCATCAAAACCGAACGGGTCAGGCCCGCGGAGGTTTCAATCACGTAGGGCACATAGGG
>CAZJIN010000018.1:0-14110 GCA_964545955.1 uncultured Sediminispirochaeta sp. | reverse complement strand
TATGCGAATAATTTACAATAGAAGCCGGAGTGAAACATGAAGAAGCTAAAATACAATAAAACAAACGTGAGTATAGGAATATTGCTACTGATATACCTGGTGCTCTTTCCTGTGTTCTTTCGAAACGCGAATTACCTCTTGAATATAGTTATTACAAGTTCGGTGCTTAGTATCATCAGTCTTGGTGTATGGATCACCTTCAGTATCGGTCGCATCAATATCGGACAGGGGGCTTTCGCCGGGATCGGCGGCTACACCGTGGCCATACTGATGATGAGATACGGTGTATCCTTCTGGCTCGCTTTGCCCCTTGCTGCGGTTGTGGGAATCTTTTTTGCGATACTTATAGGGTATCCGCTCTTGCGTATTAAGGGTTTCTACTTCGCCATGGTGACACTCAGTCTAACCGAGCTTTTTCGACTTATTTTCCTCAACGCCGCTTCGATCACACGGGGTGGAAACGGAATAATGGGTATCCCGAGACCCGGAGAGCTTTCAATCTTCGGCCTTACGATCATACCCGCCATGGGGAGAAACTATGTCGCCTTTTATTACCTGGTGGCAGTAATTCTGGTGCTTGTGTTCTTTGGAGCCTGGAGGTTGTACAAAAGCAGAATCGGATGGATTTTCAAGGCGATGCGACAGAGCGAAGAACTGGCCCTCTCCGCGGGGATCAACGTGGTCAAATACCGTGTGATCGCCTACTCTATAGCGAGTGCCCTTGGTGCGATAGGCGGGGGAATATTTATCGTTTTTTATGGAAATATTTTTCCCGATAGTTTCAGAGTTATGGATTCAACCTATTTTATGCTTTACTGTTTTCTTGGTGGTCTGGCATACCTGCCTGCTCCGCTGGTCGGTGCCTTCTTGTTGACCGGTTTGTTCGAATCTCTCCGGCATATACAGGAGTATCAGGAGGGAATATACGCGGTTATATTCGTAATAATCCTCCTGTGGCTACCTAACGGACTGCTCAGCTTGAAGCTCAAGGATGTGAAGAAAATCTTTACTCGAAAACAGAACAAGATCGAGAGTAACGAATCCTCAGTATAAAGAAATGCATAAGATCGAAGGAAGGGACAAGTGGCTTTATTAGAAATAAACAATCTGACTAAAAAATTCGGGGGATTGACGGCGGTGAATGATCTCTCCTTTACCGTTGAAGAAGGTGAGATACTGGCGGTGATCGGACCTAACGGAGCCGGAAAGAGCACCTTATTTCACCTCATTACCTCCTATTATCAACCGACATCCGGAACTGTTCATTTTAATGGTGAGAACATTACCGGGATGAAAACCCATTCCATCGCGAATAGGGGTCTGGTTCGCACGTTTCAGGAAACGACCGTTTTTAAAGAGCTGAGTGTGTACCACAATATGCTGGTGGCCAATCATATCTACGCGAAGGCCGGGGATTTTGGAGAGTTCTTCTTTTCAAAAAAAGCCCGGGAAGATAAGAAAATTCTGGATAAGCGTATCGACGATTTGTTGTCGTATTTTGAGATCGACCACTACAAAAACGAGATCGCCAGAAACCTGCCCCACGGGCATTTGAGGGCCCTTGAGATGGCGGTGGCCATGAGCACCGAACCGAAACTGATGCTTCTGGATGAACCTTTTACCGGAATGAACGCCGAAGAGACCACCCGCGCGGTGGAGATGGTGCGCGGGATCAGGAAGGAAAAGGGGATTACTATTGTTCTTGTGGAACACGATATGCGAGCCGTTATGAGTATCAGCGATCGAATTATTGTAGCCAGTTTTGGACAAAAGATTGCCGAGGGTACGCCGGATGAGATAAAATCAAACCCTGAGGTGATTGAAGCATACCTTGGGAAAGAAGAAGAGGAGACAGCCTAATGTACTTTGAGATGAAACAGGTCAAAGTGAACTACGATCACGTGAAAGCCCTGAAAGGTGTCTCGATGAAAATGGAAAAAGGGCAGATTATCACCCTGATCGGAGCAAACGGAGCGGGAAAAACAACCACCCTGAAGTCAATCACCGGTCTCGTGGATGTACACGAAGGCGAAATCTGGTTCAAGGATACCCGAATAGACCAAAAACCACCTCAGGACACAATAGCCATGGGGATCGCGATGGTCCCGGAGGGAAGACATATTTTCCCCCTGATGAACGTGAAGGACAACCTGATGATGGGTGCCTATCTACGCAGGGACAAAGAGGGGATCAATCGCGACCTCGATATGGTATACAGCTATTTCCCCCGGGTGAAGGAACGACTTCGCCAGCAGGGAAACACCCTGAGTGGTGGTGAGCAGCAGATGGTGGCAATCGGGCGTGCGTTGATGGCGAAACCCGAGCTTCTTCTCCTGGACGAACCGTCCCTTGGGCTCGCGCCGAATCTCGTGCAGATGGTTTCAGAGACCATAAAGACGATCAGCAGGGAAGAGCAGGTGAGTGTTATTCTGGTTGAGCAGAACGCGCGTATGGCCCTTAAGGCATCACAATACGGATATGTGCTCGAAACTGGAAATATCGCCATGGAGAATGAATCGAATAAGCTTCTCAATGATGAGCATGTGATAAAATTGTACCTCGGGGGCTGATAAAAAAATGAGTCAAAGGGCATATGATACTCTTATCTACAACGGCAGACTGGTTCTTGAAGACGGTATCCAGGACCAGGTAAGTATCGCGATTAAAGACGGCAAGATAGCCGCGCTTTTGCGGGGACGGGACGATGTTGAAGCGGACGAGCGAATAGACGCGGAAGGATCGTATATATTGCCCGGACTGGTTGATTCGCATGTCCATATCAATGAGCCGGGTAGAGAAGACTGGGAAGGTTTTGAGACCGGTAGTCAAAGTGCCGCCGCGGGTGGTGTCACCACCTTTATCGATATGCCCTTAAACTCATCACCGTGTACATTGGACAAAGATTCTCTTGAACTGAAGATTCGGGCCGGAGAAGCACACTCGATAATAGATTTCGCGTGTTGGGGAGGGGTAACCCCCGAGAACCTGGATAAGGTGGAAGAGCTACAGCAGAACGGTGTGGTCGCCGTGAAGGGTTTCACTTCCCACTCCGGCCTGGATGAGTATAAGCGCATAGACGACGGAATGTTGTATGATCTGATCACTCAGATGGGCAAAACCGGCGGAATCCTCGCTCTGCACGCGGAAAATGAAGAGTTGATACAAAGATTTACTCAAAAATTAAAAAGCTCCGGACGTATCGACAGAAGGGCTTTTTCCGAGTCACGCCCACCAATCACCGAAGAGGCGGCGGTGCATAAAGCCCTTTTTTTCTTACGCAATAATCCGATTCCGGGTAGACTGCATTTCGTGCATACCACGGTGGCGAGTTGTGTGGAGGAGATACACGAGGCAAAAAATGAGGGCTACCCCGTGACCGTAGAGGTCTGTCCCCATTATCTGACCTTCACCGAAGATGATCTCGTTCAAAAGGGACCCGCCGCAAAATGCGCCCCCCCCCTCCGCAGTGCCGATGAGAAGGAAAAACTCTGGCAGTGTGTAAAGGACGGACTCGTGGATGTAATCGGTTCCGACCACTCTCCCACACTTTGTGAAAACAAGAACTCCGGGAATGATAACATATGGAACGCCTGGGGCGGAATAAGCGGTCTGCAGTTCAGTCTCTCAACCCTGTATACCGAAGGTGTGGTGAAGCGAAATATACCATTCCCTCAGATAGTTGAATTGATGACGAAGAAGCCCGCGCGCCTGTTCGGTTTTTACCCTAAAAAGGGTTGTATCAGGGTTGGAGCGGATGCGGACATCGCCCTGTTTGATCCGAAAGTATCCTGGAAGGTGACGGAAAATGATTTACACTACAAAAATAAATGTTCCGCCTATATAGGAAAAGAGTTGCAGGGAAAGGTCAGAATGACTTTGTCCAGGGGGACGGTTGTATACAACGAAAGGGGTCCCTTTTTTGAACCAAGAAAAAAAGGTAGATTTATTAAACCCGAAGCAAAAGACTAAAAGTAGATAAAGACAGGTGTAAAATGGCGTTGGTGGATAGAGTTTTTCAGATATTCGAACTGTTACGGGAAAACGCATGGGAAGGACAGACCAATAAGGAAATCAGCAAAAAGCTGAATATTCCGGCCCCCACAACCTCCAGGCTTCTCACGGATCTTCAGAAATATAACTACGTATACAAAGAGCAGGGAAGTCACAAGTATTTTCTCGGCCACGCTTTTCTCCGGTTGAGTCAGGCGGTGACGGAAAAATCCGACGACACGACCATCACCGCAAAATACCTCGACAAGCTTCATCTGAAAACCGGTCTTACCGTTGATTACGTCGTCTACAGGAACGAGGGCTACGGTGTTGTGTTTGAAGTGCGAGGTGTGGCGAACACGAGAATCGCGGTTGCCCCCGGTGAGTTAATGCCGCTGTACTGTACCGCCACCGGGAGGGCGATCCTGGCCTTTCTTCCTGAGGCGGAACGCTACTCTTACTACAACGATTTTCCATTCAAAAAGTATACCGATGATACAATAACCGACATTGATCAAATAGAGAATGAATTAAAGAAAATACGACAGACCTATGTCGCCTTCAATTTCGGTGAGTTTAACGAGGGCATAAACACCATTGCCACACCGATTTTCGATAGAAAGAGCCGGGTAGTCGGTTCGGTTGCGATAGAGGGAACCTCTGTTTCACTTAGCCTGGAAAAAATGGAAAAATTCAAGGATATACTTCTCCAGACCTGCACAACGATTACAAACGAGCTTCAGGGCAGTTATATTCATCTATCCTGAACGGCGAGACCTTCCGTCTCCAAATCCTCATGATTTGATTCGGTTACGTTTCTACCGGTAGTGATAAGCTTCGATGAGAGCCTCTCCATGTGGGATTCATCCAGAGAGGAGGCCGTTCCAATCAAAGTGATCGATCCAGCGACTTTCTTCCTCCGGTCGAAGACAGGAGTGGCGATCGCGTTGATACCACCGTGGAAGGAACCGAAATTATGGGAGATCATTGTGTCTCTTATCGTAGCCAGTTCTTTTTCGATTTCGCGGATACGAACGATTTTCATGGTTTTACTTTCATTTATTTTCTGGTAGATCTTCTTTCGCTGTGTTTTACAGACAAACGCGAGGATCGCCTTACCGGCAGCGGTCTGATGAATCGGCATTATCTCACCCTGACCAATCGCGATCCTGGTGTTCACACTCCCCCGTACTTCCATCACCACGCAGGAGCACACATTATTTATGGCAGGTACCGCGAAGAAGACGGTGTGACCTGTCGCGATATGGAGTTTATCCAGGTGGTCTTCCAGGTGGGTCTTTTTATTCATTTTTTCCAGAACTGCCTGTCCAAAACGAAGATGGGAGTTCCCTAGGAAGAGTCTGAGGTCTTTTTCACGACGGGTCACTAGATTGTACTTTATCAATGAGCACACGATACGATGACAAGTAGAAGGGGGAAGGTCAACGAGCTCGCTCAAGTCCTTGTTTGCCATGCCATAACGTGAGTTCTTTCGAAGAGCTTCCAATATTCTGTTTATCTTGGAAATCGAGGACATCTAGGTTAAATGCCTTCCATGGTAGTGAGTACTGAGCACCCGATTTTCCGCCATAAGCCTACCTGATTTAAAGATGTATCTCTTTTCCGCCTGTCCGACAATAGCCGCGGAGGGGCTTCGCGCGTCCAGCACCACCATATCGGCATTGCATCCCGGCTCCAGACCATAGTTGTCAAGGTTCGCCGCCTTTGCCCCGTTGTAGGTGCTCATGGTCATTAAGGTGTTAAAATCATCCACCGTATCCATGTGGGCTCCGTAGGAGAGAATAAGGGCCTCTTCCAGAGGATCGAAGTTTCCCATAGGGCGATAGCCGTCGCGAATATTATTGGAGGCATAGGTGACATTCACACCTGCTTCCAATAGTTCCAGAACCCTGGTTAACCCTCTTCGCGTGTTTGAGCTGTCCTCTCTTCCCAGGCGGTACAGGTCCGGTTGGCTCACCACACTGATATCCGCTTCCTTTATAAGCTCGATCGCGCGTTTCGCGACCTCGGACTCGGCAGATCCCAGGGTACAGACATGGCCGGCTGTTACCCTTCCCCGATAGCCCTTTTCAATCGTTCGACGGGCAAGGTAGACCGTTTCCAGATCTTCAAGTTCGACATGGTCGGAGAGACCGAGATCTGAATGAATATCAAAGTCCACATCGTATTCTATCGCCATGTCCAGGGCGGTATCAATATGCCCCTTCATTTCAATATCGAGATTGCTCCCCCCACCCATCACGTCGGCACCGGACTTGAAGGCTTCATGAAAGAGCTCAATCGTCCCCGGATGTCGCAATAGACCCTGGTTCGGAAAAGCGACAATCTGAACATCTACACGACCCGCGTATTCGTCTTTGACCTCCTTTAGGGCTTGGAGGTGCTTTAATCCGACCCCCACATCGACATGACACTGGGCTCGGACCGTTGTCACACCGTGGCGGGAAGCCATTTCCAGGGCGGTGGAAGCCCGTTCCTTTATATCTTCGATAGTGAAGGAACTTCTTCTTCTCTCGATCTCATCGTTCATCTTCGATGGGGAGAGAATCCGTTTTTGCCTGCCCGGAACTGCCATGGAATTCATCAGGGCTATATCAAGGTGCACATGGGGATCCACGAATCCCGGTAGAAGCAGTCGTTGTTCAACATCGAGTTCCTGGATGGAACGGTAGCTCAGGTTCCGTCCGCACTCGAGGATCTTTCCTTCGTTCACTGCAAAATCCATCGGTTTCGCGCTATTCACAGTAGTGGCATTCCGTATCATTAAATCAATCATATTGTCCCCTCTATTTTGAATGAAAAACTCAGCTGCGAAATACTTTCTTCTATTCCACTATATCAAAACACACCCCGCTTGCAGCGAGGTGTGTTTTTTGTTCAGCAGGCGGAGAAATGGGTGTTCAGGCTTTGTAAGGTGTGCCGAACCCGTTTTTATGTACTTTCTCCCATTCAACATCCTTGGGTGAATAGGGATCCTTGCTCTCGGCGGGATACCCCGCGGCTATTATTGATTCGATGGCAAAATTCTGGGGAATCTGTAGAACCTTTCGGACGGTGTTTTCGGAAGGCTTGCCCATATTGTCCTTTCTTTCCCGAACCTGGATCCAGCAGCTGCCAATGCCCTCTTCAGTCAGGACGAGCTGAATATTATCCGACGCGATGCTTGCATCTTCAATCCATACGCCCGCGGCAGCTTCTTCCAGGTTTGAGAGGACGACAATACCGAAGGCTGCTTCAGCAAGGAAACCGGAACCGGCGGCCTTACAAGTCGACAATTCTTTCAGAAGTGCCTTGTCGTCGACGACAATGAAGTTCCAGGATTTTTTGCCGACGGCGGTCTCGGATAGAAGCGCCCCCTGCAGGGCTTTCTCTATTTTTTCCTTCTCCACATTTTTTGCTTCGTATTTTCGAATGCTTCTACGTGTTCTTAAAAGATCTAAAATCATACTCTCTCCTTCTGTACGGAACAACGAAAATCGATTCCGATGTGTTGTTTCAATTCATAATATACTAAATATCTGTTTTTTAGTAAAGAATTTGGGCCGACACGACGGGGAAGCAATCAAGAGGTATCAGCGGTACTCTTCACCGTAATCCATTCCCATGGTTTTCCCTATCGAGGCGTAGTTGTCGTTCAGGCGCCGCTGGGGCTGTACATGTCGTGTATAGGGAAACTGCCAGTCGTTCTTTTCAAGATGATCAAATCCTTCGATAAATGAATCCAGGGTATCCATGGGGCCGGAAAAGATAATCTCCTCGCGTTGGGTCATGGCATAACTGCGAAACCCGCGACAGGGGGACGACACCTTGCACTGTTGTTCCTTGATCACGGGTACAATAGCGTATACACAGCCGGCGTGACCGGACAGGGTACAGGTGATGTCTTCTCCGTCGACGGCGTTCTTGATAATAAGCAGGTGTGTCAGCTGCTCGGGATCACAGAAGATACTGTACATGTCCGGTTCAAAGCTGCAGGTGGCGAGGGGGGCCGACACAATTCCTATGTACCTGCCTCTCTCCAGGTGGGGAAGAGAATGGGCCCATTTTGAGGCATCTTCCTTTTTCATAACCGACCAGGGGTAGCGGTTGTCCCCGGCGAGAAACTGTTCTGAGGGTTCGGCCATACCCAGTCCCACCACAGGCTCGAAACACCACATATCTTCCTTCTGCATGGCGATCGTTTTCCCTTCCAGCCGTGATTTGCCAAGGGCCTGGCAGAGATCGAGGTGGTAGCCGTAGTCTTTGAGAGGTCTTTCCGCGTCCGCCGGGATATCCTCCGGTGTTTCAATGAGTTTGATTGCAAGAATATTGGTCTTCAACCTCAGCTTGTTCTGAAGCAGTTCGGCCTTTCGATGAACCTTTTGCAGTTCCATTATGTAACCTCCAGGAATAGATATTTCTTTGTATATAAACACCTTAATGATATTGCTTTTCACAAAAAAAATCAATATCGGAGTCCGGGCGAGCAAGGTAAATTCAGCTTTCTGCTCTGTTTCGAGGAGGTATTACATCGGCTTTGAAATATCCGAATACATATGGGGTTTTCTCGTCGACCAGTGGAAGGCCCTTCTCCGCGCGGAGGCAACCTCATCGAGATCGATAGTGGAAATAAGCATGTCTTCTTTTTCATCCAGGCAGGAAAGTACGTGGCCCCTGGGGTCCACAATCATACTTTCCCCGATATAGTTGAGGTCTCCCTCGGAACCGCTATGGTTGCAACCGGCCACGAAAACGAGATTGTCGAGGGCTCTGGACCTCAGATGGAGTTCCCAGAGATCCCTATCCTGTTCTATCCACGCGGAAGGCGCTATCAGCAGTTCCGCCCCCGCGAGGCATTCAATTCTGGCTGCTTCAGGAAAGCCGATATCCATACAAATCAGCATGCCGAATCTGCCGTGGGGAGTGGTGCAGACATCAAAACTCTCTCCATCCTTGAAAAAGAGCTTCTCTTTGGTGAAAAGGTGAACCTTAGCGTAGCTTGAAATGCTTTGATCGGCCGCGTTGATGAAGGCTACCGAATTGTAATACACCCCGGGAACCACCCTTCTTTCGATAAAACCGACGAAGGCCGATATGTGGTGTTTCCGTGCCGCGGTCTCCAGTTCCTGCAAAGGCCAGTCATCAAGGGAAAAAGCGACCTTATCCAACTCCGGGTCCATCATTTCGCAGTTGTACCCCGTCAGGGAGAGCTCCGAAAATATCACATAGTCCGCGTTTTTGGATGCCGCATAGGCCATTTTGTCCAGCATTTTGTCCAGGTTGCCCCTGATGTCGCCGGGGATGGATGGAAATTGTGAAATAGCCAGGGTTAACTGTCTCATGGTGTCGCTCCTTGTCTAATGTCAGGTCGCATTATGTGTTTCTTTTTCGTTCTGTTTCCGACTGTCCGTTTTTTTTCTGTCCGGTCCATTTCTCATCAAGCTTGAAGTAGTCCCCGGCGTTTTCCCGTAGGATTCTCCGGGCGCACATCAGGGCTTGTTCTTCGGAAAAGTTTCCCTCATCTATCTCATCGGACAGGATCTCCGCGAGATTGTCCCGTACTATTTCCGCGTAGGCACAGGTGAGAAGCACGTTAAACTGATCCGCCCCGAAGGCAATTATTTTGTTGAGCGGAACGGATGAAAGCCACTCCCGCAGAAACTGGCGTGACGCCCGGGGAGAGACTTCCTCAAACCATGAGGTGTTAATATAGACATTTGGAAAAAGCTTGACCAGGGCTGTCAACTCTCTCATGTAGGGATAGCCCGCATGGAGCAGGTCGAACCTCGCTCCGGGGTAGCGGAGAAACAGGTCGGCGAGGTGAGCCGGATTTGTGTGACTAATCCGAGCCCCATAGCTTGCACCGGGAAGACCCGTATGGACCTGTACGGGTAGATCGAGATCTATTGCCCGTTGCACGAGATAGTTTTGTATGAAGTTCTGAAAAGGAGCCATTTCCTTGAATCCCACCGCCGTATCGGAGGCTATTCCCCCCTCCGCGGGCATCCGAAAAATCATGTTAAGACACCTCTCAGCCTCGCTTGCGTCCCCCGCGGGATAGTCGATATCACGAAGATAGGCGAGTTTGTGCCATTTCAGGCCCACAAGGCCGTGGTTCATTCCATTTTCCAGAACGGTGTCGACGGCTTTGCAGTAGGTCTGAAGGGAGTAAATCGATCGGTCCGATATCTTTTCCAGCGCGGATATATCACTTCTCTTTTGGGTCATGGCAAGGTTGGCCGTGTAGAGGAGCGGCGCGGATACCTCTGTCACAGAGTCATGGAAAATAGTATGATCCACGCTCAGGTACATTTCAATATTGTGTTCATCCCTCAAGACCTGTCTGTAGATGCCCGGTCTTTTGAGACTGGAAAGCTTCTCACGGATGATCGGTAGGGCCTTCCCATCAAGGTCCTCTAGGTCGAAGAATAGGGAAAGCATTCTGCGGTAAAGAATACCCGATCCCATATAACGAACATATGCCCAGAAAGGTTGTATCTGACGCCATTTTTCCAAGTCGGACATCTCCGGTTTGATGCATTCCTTCGCCATCCCCGCGGAGATCAGATCTTCGTGAACATAGCCCAGAATTGATGAGAAATCGGAGTCCCCGGCTATCCACTCCTCTTCATAGGGAAGGTGTTCATGGGAATCAATCAGGGGGATTTTTTCTATTTCCCGTCTCAGGTCGGAGGCTTGTGACATATCCCTATTATACAGGATGAAAGCAGGGGGAGCAAGAAGTTACGGATATTGTGGCGAGGTCGCTAGGGTTGTCCTTGTTGTTGTTGATTAAAAATGAGCTCTTGAGTATGGTGTTTTCGTGGGATATTCGGGAATAAAATCAAGCTTCTTTCTCCTCTTCCTCTTTGCTGCTCTTTCACTTCCTTTGGGAGCACAGGACTGGGCGACAAAGATTCGCCTCACCGATAGGGCGGTCCTTTCGATGGTCACCATCTATCCGGGGGAGGCGCTCTACTCGATGTTCGGTCATACAGCTATCCGGGTGAGGGATCCGGACAACAACATAGATCTGCTCTACAACTACGGTCAATCCTCGGTGCCCTTCGATGCATCCTTTGTTCCACGGTTTGTGGGGGGTGATCTTCCCTTTATCCTGGGAGTGAGTGATACGGTGCGGTCCTTTGAGTACTACAGTAAGACCGAGGACCGCAGTATCTATGAGCAGGTATTCAGCCTGACGCGGGCGCAGAAGCAGGAGATCTTCGATTTTCTGGCGGAGAACGCACGGAAAGAAAACAGAACCTACATATACGATTTCTTTTTTGACAACTGTACCACCCGGGTAAGGGATATGTTCGATCAGCTATTCGGTCGGGACCTGCGCTATGAACCGGAGATCTTTGACAAAACCGATTCCTACCGTCGGGAGATCGCCCCCTACCTCGAAGGTTTTCCCTATGTGAAATTCGGGATCGACCTGGTCCTTGGTCTACCGACCGACGGCATCCCCGGGAGGGATCGGCAGCTCTACCTGCCCCTGCAGCTAATGGAGGCGGTGGAGACGGCAACCCTCAGGGGTGTGAACTCGTCGACCGGGAAGTCCTTCGGCAGCGAGGAAACGAAGATGGTAGCCTCTTCGGGCTTCGTGTATCGTCAGAAACGCTCCGGTCCCGAAGGGACGCCGATTACACCGGGAATTTTTCTCTGGGTCCTCTTTGGACTCACCCTGGTGGTTTCTTTTTCCCCCATTTTCTCAGTCCGTCTCCGCAGGTGGTTCAGTCTGTGCGTCTTTATCGCGGCAGGTCTGGTTGGGATTTCAAGCGTGATCCTCTGGGGATTCTCGGGCTACGTGATGACCCACTGGAATCTGAATCTCCTGTGGGCCTGGCCCACCCATTTGATTGTGGCTCCGTTCTTTCCGACAAATCAGGCAAAGAAGAAAACCCCGAGTGTGGACATCCACGGCGGACGGTCTCCCTTCAATCTCTATCTGACGGTAACCATGGTCGTTGCAGTATCGGTGGTGTTAGGGTCTCCTCTCCTTCCTCAACAGCTTCCGGCGGCAGCCTTGCCCTTCGCGCTCTCCCTCGCGCTGTGCGGTTTTCGGAACGTCCGCCATTTAGACTGATTTTTGTGTAGCACGAAGCTTCGGGACACCCAATACCAGGTTAATACCGGAGGATGTAAGGGAAGATTTACTTAATATCTGTCGGTGAAGACCGAAAATATTAGATGTAAACCCGTGTCTAAAAAAAGAGAGGTGGTCAATGAAACGGTATAGGGTGAAGGGTGAAGGTGAAGGAAAGACCCTGGTGGAGGTGCTGCAGAAGGACAGTAGGGGGTATACCGTGAGGATAAAACGGGAGCGTCGGTGGGGCTTCAAGGAAGAGGTTCTCTTGGTTAGTGACAGGCTTTTTGAGACCTGTCTGCGAACCGGATACTTCATGGAGATGAAGGCCGATAAACAAATGAGAACCGCCTAGAGAAGGGTTAAAAATGGGACTGGTACTGCTAATAAACTCGGAAAAGAAAAGTCGGGACAGGGTTTCAGAGTCGTTTAAACGGTGGATACCCCATGGTTATTCGGTGAAAATGATATCAAAACCCGAACGAGCTCTTGAATCACTCAATTTTGATCTCCCGGAAGTGGTGATCCTCAACTGTAACGATCCTTCTATGTCCTTTCTTGAAATAGTGGAGGAAGTTAAAAAGGATGCCTGGCTCCACAGTTTCGGGATTATCGGTCTCTATGACAGCGAGACCCAGGATGAGAAAATGATTGCCGAGGCCTTTGGACAGTTGAACCTCCTGGTCCTCCTTGACAGGTCGCGTACCGTCAGTCATCTGGCAAAGGCAGTCTCAATAATTTTAGAGAACAAACAGCTGATTTTTCAGAGGGAGCTTTCGACCCATCTTTCCGATATTTCCTCCGGTTCTTTCGAGATCGAGAACGATCCCCTGGCGGTGCCTATCTACGCAGGTATTGCCGTCACCAATCTGGTGCAGCAGGGGGGCTTTAATCCGGAGCAGAAGTACAATCTCCAGCTTGCCCTGGCGGAACTCCTCATAAACGGGATCGAACACGGAAACTGTGGAATCAGCTATGAAGAGAAAAACGAAAACCTCGGCAGCGGTAAAAGTGTCGTCGATATTGTCAATGAAAAATGTCTTGATCCAATAATTGCCTCAAGACGGGTTCACTTTGAATGGGAAAATCGTACGGGTTCTTCCTCTTTTATAATCAGGGATGAGGGAGATGGTTTCGATGTCTCGAAAATGAGGGAGGATGTACAAAACCAGGACCAGTTGCGTCCCCATGGTCGGGGTATACGGATGGCCGAGATGTTTTCCCGTAGTCTCGAATACAACGAAAAGGGGAACCAGGTGACCCTGACGGTGGAACATGAGGAAAATACCCAGAGGGATACACCGGAAGGTTTTGCCAAGGATGAGGCGATCTACCCGAGGTCCGGTGAAGTGGTGATCAGCGAGGGAGAACGAAGCGATTTTCTCTACTACATCTCAAGCGGGCATTTCTCCGTGCTTCACCATGGGAAAAAGGTAGGGGTTCTCTCCTCGGCGGATGTCTTCATGGGGGAGATGTCCTTCCTCCTGAATCACCGTCGCAGTGCTTCGGTGGTGGCGGAGGATTCGGGCAAACTTATCCGTGTATCCCGCAAATCCTTCGTGCAGGCGATGAAGAGTTATCCCCATTATGGAATATTTCTCTCAAAACTCATGGCCCAGAAGCTGGCAAGATCGAATATTCAACTCACCTCCCTTTCCTGAATTCTTCAATGTTGATTTCACCATTCGCGACGCGTTGGGCGAACTCATCTATAAACAGATCCAAATAATCCGGTGTCGCCGCGCTGCTGTGGGGCATCAGGTAACAGTGTTCCAGTCTCCTCAAGGGGGAATCCATCGGCAATGGCTCCTCCTCGAAAACATCAAGGTAGGCCGCGGCAAGCCTCCCATCCCTCAGGATATTCACCAGGGCCTTTTCATCCACCGCGTTACCCCTGCCCACATTGTAGATGGAGGCGTGGCGAGGAAGCAGGGAAAGGGTTTTCTCATCAAGGACATGGTCCGTTTCGGGCGAGCGGGGAAGGGCGATCACCAGGAAATCCGCGGTGGGAAGAAGCTCTGAAAGCTC
>CAZJIN010000017.1:0-14414 GCA_964545955.1 uncultured Sediminispirochaeta sp. | reverse complement strand
TTCTCATGCAGGTAACTACATCTTTTACGGAGTTCGTGAACACGCAATGGGAAGTATCACCAGTGGTATCACATTGCACAGTTGTTTTCGCTCCTCCTGTGCAACCTTTTTAGCCTTTTCTGATGTTATGAGGCCTACTATCCGTATGGCAAACCTCATGAAACTTCCGGTAATCTATACGTTTTCCCATGATACGGTTCTCGTTGGACCCGATGGGCCAACCCATCAACCGGTTGAACACCTGGCTAGTCTTCGTGTGATACCGAATCTCACGATTATTCGGCCTGGAGATGCACAAGAAACAATAATCGCCTGGCAAATGGCGTTGGACAATATGCAGGGTCCTACGGCTCTGATAACGACCAGGCAGGATCAGAGGGTGTACGAGAAGGAGAGCAAGAATTGGCGTGACGATGCCTTCAGGGGAGCCTACTGTGTGAAAAGCGGTGGTGAGAAACCCGATAAGGTCATAGTAGCCTCGGGCTCCGAGGTAGATTTAGCCATACAGGCAATAAAAGGATTATCCAACGAGAATATTAGAGTCGTTTCACTGTTGTCTCAAGAGATTTTCCTCGAGCAGGACAAGGATTGGAGGGAGAGTATTCTCCCAATGGATGTTCCGACGATATATATCGAGGGTGGATCTTCTGCGGGATGGGCACCCCTCCTTCTTGATAGAAAGAGGATTGTGTCTGTAGACACTTTTGGCACCTCGGGGCCTGTGGAGAAGGTAGGAGAGGCCATGGGGCTTACCCAAGAAAGAATACGTTCGGCATTGAATTAGCTACGTGCACACCACACTAGGAGGAACTACATGGATATCAGATTAGACGATAAGGTGGCAATCGTAACGGGGGGTGCTTCCGGAATAGGAAAGAAGACCTGCGAGGTTTTTTCCGAGGCCGGAGCATCACTCTGTGTTGCGGATATGAACATAGATGCTGCGGAATCCGTAGCTAGGAGTATTAACGAAAACGGGGGAGATGCCTTTGCAGTCAAGGTGAATGTAGGAGTTCCGGAAAATGTAAAGAAAATGATCGACGAAACGGTTGTCCGTTTCGGTAGAGTGGATATTTTATACAACCATGCAGGAATAAGTCCCGAAGGTACCGCCGAGTCTACGTCGGAACAGGACTGGGATCAGGTGATGGATGTCGATCTGAAGGGCGTATTCCTCGGATGCAAGTATGTTATTCCGGAAATGAAGAAGCAGGGAGGCGGGGTAATACTGAACACTGCAGGTAGTTTCGGGATACGTCCGGTACCCAATAAGATGGGATACAGTGCAGCCAAAGCCGGTGTAATAAATCTTACACGTTCGGTGGCAATAGATTTTGCGAGAGACAATATTCGCTGCAACGCCATATGCCCCGGATTCGTGGATACTCCACTTAACACAACTTTTAAGGGTGAGGCCTTGGATCGGTATCTCGATAAGAATCAACCGCTCAAAGGTATTGTACAAGCCGAGGACGTTGCATACATGGCGCTTATACTTGCCTCTGATAAAACAAAAATGATTACAGGCCAGGAATTCGTAATAGATGGAGGCCAGGAATCCGGCCTCGTGTATTAAGTGATAGGTCTTCAGACATTGAAATAGAGTTCTGATGGGGTGTGCAGTTTGATTCGATCGGACTGTATCACCCCAATTCTACTCTTGTCTATAAGAATGAAGAGAATGTGTTGGAAAACCGTTCAATCCCACCGAGTATAGAAATCTTTTATATAGGGAAGAATCTTGTTGATTCTATCTTTTTCCTCAAAATCTCTTGGCTGATGTATTTGGTTGATGATTCTTGACTCCAGGGAGGCTTCATCAATTCCAGTAGATTGGCCATTGCGAATTCTCCATATGCCGTTGACCATGACATGCAAAACATGTTTTCGTTGTGCGTGATGCAATAAAACTTCGAAAGGCCGGATTTCAGGTGAAACCCAGAATTTTTTCAAATTCTTGAAATCTATCAATACCATATCTGCATAGGAGCCTGGCTTTAGAGAGCCCATATTATGATTTTCTCCGAAGGCGGTGGTAAAGCCGTCGATTGTAGCCATTCGTAAAATATCTGCTGCTATGATGTTGGTTGAGTGTGCACCTGGTCTTTGTGCAAAAAACCATGTGGCTCTTAGTTCCCGAAGGAAATCCTGATCATCATCGAAACCATGTCCATCGATTCCCACCCCCAATGTAATGCCTGCTTTCATGAAGTCCGGTACGTTGGCTAATCCACTTCTCAATCGCAAATTAGAACTTGGGTTGGTGACAATACGGGTATTTGTATCACGAAGTAGAGGTATATCATCGGGTTCCACCCACACCATGTGAGCACAGGTGAGATCCGGGCTGAGAATTCCCAATGAATGAAGATGTTTGATGATACTCTTGTTCCATTTCTTGTATGCATATTTCGCCTGATACTTTGTTTCCAGCACATGCATCTGTATCCGTTTCTTTTTAGATTCGGCAAATCTACTGAACTCCAACAATGCGTTGTCGCTGCACCACTGGGCACCTGCGGGGTTCAGCTGGATGCTCACCATGTTTTCTTCGTCGGTGCTTTCATAAGAGTTCATGAGTTCTTCAACAAGATCAAGATAGAGATCTATTTCGAGTGGTTTGTCATAGAGCATCTTCGAAAGATTTTCCCTGAGGCCTGCGGGGAGTGACCCCAAGAACTCCTCCTGTCCGTGGTATATGATGTTGTTCTGATCTATAAACGGGGGATTGAACAGGACTCGTATCCCTGCATCAAGATATCCGTCTATGGTGCGTCGGCTCTCCTCTAAGAGATTTTCCCAGTTTCTCGGGTTGTGTTGATGAACAACTGAACCTACTCCCGAAGCGAGGAGTCTGAGTCCGTCGTACAATGCTGCATCGTAGGGATCGATACCCGGTTGCATCGAAAGCTGTGGTATCCACTCCTCCAATATGGAGTCTTGTATGCCAAGTGCGGTAGTGCCGATGGCTCTCCCATGATCATGGGCATTTATAAATGTGGGTGCCATTAAAAGTCCCTCACCTTCAAAAACCTCAATTGTGGGGTACTTTCTTTTAAGACTGGAGAGATCTCCTGCATCGTTGATTCTGTTATGTTCTATCAGAACAGCATGGTTTTTTAGCAGTTTCCATCTGTTCGTGTCTATTGTGTATTCGGCGGATATTATTGTCTTTTCCATTCTATATATGCCCCTCCCCTGCTTTAATAAAGATAATAGCATAGAATAAAAAAAGCTTGACAATCACAGAAGTTCTTGCTATTATATGATGACCGTTGTCGGTTGTCAGACATCATAGTATAATGATACACCGAAATATTGTATGGGGTCAATAGTGAGAAGAACAGGAGAGAGATATGAAGATACACGTAATTTCTCCCATTCTGGCACCTAATCTACGGAAAGGTGAAAAGGATAAACGGGCAGAGGCTCGAATCAAAGCATCTGCCTCCGTTAATGCTGAAGTTGTCTTTCGATATATTGATGAAGGACCGGAATTTATTGAGGGTGTGTATGATGATGCCATGGCAGTCCCCGGTACTGTGAAGGCTGTAAGGGAGTGTGTACAGGCAGGTGCCGATGCAGTAGTGATAAATTGCAGTGCCGACACAGGAGTGGAGGCAGCGAAGGAAGCTGTAGATATTCCTGTAGTGGGTCCTTCCGTCTGTACCATGTATCTTGCAGCGCAACTTACCCATAGATTTTCCGTATTAACATTTAGTGACAGAACAATTAGCCGGTTTGAGAATATAGCGCATCACATTGGTATTGGTTTTAAGCTTGCCTCTGTTCGTTCCGTTGAAATACCTTTCATGGAAATTGGCAAGAACGAAGAGGAACTGGTGCAAAGATTGTTTGAGGCGGTTGAGTTGTGTTTTAAAGAAGACGGCGCTCACGGCATTATACTCGGGTGCACCGATTTCGAAGATGTCGGAGACGCCCTCGTCTCTTACACGGCGTCAAAACACATTCCGGTTACTATTTTCAAACCGTACGAAGTTGCCCTTCATCAAGCCCATACACAGGCGTCCTTGAAACTGTTTCATAGCAAAGCATCATATCCAAAGCCTAAGGATGTCACATCTGGGTAGAAGACAGGCAATAATAATAAAAAAGGAGGAAGCCAAATGGCGGTTGATTTATTGGTAAAGAATGCTCGAATTGTCGACTCTCGTTCTATTTATGATTCCTGTATAGCAATACATAAAGGTGTCATAGTAGGAATAGGAACAGAAGAGAACCTCCCCGGTGGGAAAAAAGTTGTAGATGCGGAAGGCAACTATGTTATTCCCGGCGGTATTGATGTGCATGTCCACTTCAGGGATCCCGGGTTGACTTATAAGGAAGATTTTGCAACAGGTTCCATGGCCGCAGCAGCAGGCGGCATCACCACCATTTATGATATGCCGAATGTTCAACCCCCCACGTTGAACGTGGAGAATTTTAGAATAAAGAAAAAGATCGCCGAAGAGAAGTCTCTAGTCAACTACGGAATTTATGCATATTTAGTGAACAATTTGCAAGATATTGAGCCGTTGATCGAAGCTGGAATTGGTGGTTTCAAATGGGATCTGAGCACTTTCGACTGGGAATTGCCCGAAGGCTATTATCTTCCCGACAACAATTTGGCCCTCGATATATTCCGTACAATTGCAAAACACGACTATGTGATAGCCGTCCATGCAGAGGATATGGAAATCGTAGATAATTTAACGGAGAATTTTCGCAAATCCGGAAGAGATACGAAAGATTTTTATACCCACGTAGAAGCAAGACCGGATATTGTAGAAGAATTAGCAATCCACCGTTCTTTTGCCCTCTCTGAACTGTCCGGCGCACATGTCCACATCACACATCTTACCTCGAAGCGTAGCTTGGAGCTTATCAAGCGTCGGAGGAGCGAAGGGGTGAGGGTTACTACGGACGTAGGACCAGCCTGGTTTCTCTTCTCCGCCGACGACTATGAAAAGTATGGTGGAGCTATCAGGGTTATCCCGGCTATTAAGTACAAAGAAGATTCCAAAGCATTGTGGGAAGGTCTTAGGGATGGAGATATCGAAGTATATGCGACAGATCACGCTCCTCATTCTCATGAAGAGAAGTTTGAACGTTCATGGTGGGATACGATGCCGGGAACGATTGGGGTACAGACAAGTATGCCCTTGATGTTGGACAAGATCAACAGGGGGGAACTCACCCTTGAGCGGTATGTTGAGTTTGCGGCAGAAAAACCCGCCCAGATATACGGAATCTATCCGAGAAAGGGAAAAATAGCGGTTGGATCGGATGCGGATATTGTCATACTTGATATGGACAAGGAATGGACAATTACCCATGAAGAGATGATGAGTAAGACCAAATACACACCGTACAATGGATGGAAGATAAAGGGAAAGCCCTGGATGACAATAGTCATGGGATCCGTCGTAATGGAAGGTGGAAAAATTGTGGGCGAGCCTGGTGTTGGTAAATTGGTAAATCCAAAACAAAACTGGTAAAGGAGATTCAGTATGATTATCGATCATCATAATCACATTTGGGAAGGCGATTCTACCGGTGGTTTTCTGGATGAATCCATGAGTGTTTCTCAGATATTAAAAGAAATGGATCTGGCAGGTGTTGATATGGCTGGTGTGTGCACCGTGGCTCAAAGCATTTGCAATGATTATGTCGTAGAAGCACAGAAGAATCATTCTGATCGCCTGTTCGGTTATTGCATGGTGAACCCAAGACAAGATGATGCCAGGAGCGTTTTGAAAAAATATCTTGATTTGGGATTAAAGGGGCTTAAACTTCATCCCCGACTTCATGGATACAGGTTGGGTGACCATACGCTCGTTGATCCTTTAATCGAAGTATGCAGGGAATACAAGGTCCCGATGTTTTCCCATGGTGGTTCTGAAGAGAACGATCATCCATTCTATTTTGAGGAAATCGCGAGAGTTTTTCCCAATGTTACGATCATACTCGGTCATATGGGGGCATTGAATGCAACAGAAGATGCAATCCTTATCGCAGGGAGAAATAAAAACATTTTTTTGGATACATCTACCTGTGAGCTCTATAGCGTGAGAGCCGCGCTTCGAGAATTGGGGCCGGAAAAAATACTGATGAGTACAGATTGGCCGGGAAACGATTTTCGATTGGAGTATGAAAAAATCAAGATTGCAGCTGGGGAAGACAAGAGTGCACTCGACAAGATTGCGGGTGATAATTATGCCAATCTGATTGGCTTTTAATACAAGTGAGAGGTGAAAGATGAAACCAGAATTAATTGTGATGTTAACAAATAATGATGTAACGGTGAAGGATGCCAAAGAACAATTTATTCGGTGTAAAGATCTTCCTATTACCCATTGGGGATTCAAGGATGTCGGATTACCACGGGATGAAATGCGGGAACTCGTAAAAATCATGCGAGAAGCGGGCAAGATTACAAGTCTGGAAGTGGTCAGTCTTTCCGAGGAGAAAGGACTGGAGGGAACTAAGCTTGCAGTTGAGATGGGCTTTGACAACCTTATGGGAACAGTGTATTTCAATTCTATCCATGAGTATTTGAAAGGAACTGGAGTGAAATACTATCCCTTTATTGGAGATGTACACGGGCATCCTTCGATACTTGACGGCACAATTGAAGGTATTGTAGGACATGCGAAGGAACTGGAAGAAAAGGGTGTTGAAGGTATAGATTTGCTTACCTATCGATATACAGGAGATGCAAAAAAGTTGTTGGAAGAAGTTGTAAAGGCGGTCCGTGTACCGGTTGTATCAGCCGGAAGTGTAAAGACTCTGGATCTAATAGAGGAGATCGAATCTACGGGGGCATGGGGCTTTACAATAGGAAGTGCCCTTTTTAATGGTGAATTTACAGGTAATCCATCTTTTAAGGAAAATCTGGAATACGTGTGTGCCTGGATCGAGGATAAATATAAAACTAAATAACAGAGGAGCTTACAATGATCGTAAATGAAAATATGAAACCGAAAGAAGATAACTTACTAAGCTTAACCAGGGCTTACGTGAATCCAGGTGAGGCTATGATTCTGCCAAGGGCTTTCATGGAAATAAATGTACTTCCTTTCCTCAAAAACACGGAGGTGATCATATATAGTCTTGCGGAAATAGGAGCAGCCTTTTTAGAGTATCAGCTTTTTGTGCATGAAGGGGGGAAAACAAAGATTCCTATAGATAATGGATTGGAGAACTTCTTCTATGTAATAGAGGGAGACGCTGAATTTCTGATAGATGGTAAAAAACATCGGCTGGAAGCTGAAGGATACGTCTGGTTGCCGCCTGGAGTTGAATTCGAGTTTGAAAATAAAAAGGCGAAGACAGCTCGCTTGTTATGGTTGCGAAAAGAGTATGTGGAAACATCTTTCTATTCAGTTCCAGATCCTGTTATTTCCAGTGTACTGGATATAGAAAAAGTCCAACAGATAGCAGAAATTGAACAACAGCTTGTACCTTTCGAAAGGAATTTGGGTTTCGATATTGCTATGAACATGCTTACCTTCGAACCTGGAGTTACTTTTCCGAGAACGGAAGCGCATTCCTTTGAGCATGGGGGGTATTTTCTCAACGGCAGGGGTATTTTCTGGATTAACGGAAAATATCATGAAGTACATGAGGATGATTTCGGATATTTTGCCCCCTTTGTGCCACACTTCGTAATGGCAAACGGTCCAACCAGTCTGCGTTATCTGCTTTATAAGAATGTAAACCGGGATTATCCTTTGAGGGGAAGTAGCTTTGTAAAAGATAGTTAGCCATATGTCTAGAGATAATACTTTTATTCTTTCTATTGACCAGGGAACATCAGGCACAATGGCCGCCCTTCTGGATCTGGAGGGGCGGCTTCACATGTATTCGGATATACCCGTGCGTGCATTTTATCCACGAGAAGGCTGGGTAGAGCAAGATCCGTATGATCTGGTTGAATCCATTCGTAAAGCTGTAAGGAAATTATTCTCAAAGGTGAACACGGATAAAATTCACATTGTAGGATTCGGGATAGCCAACCAGGGTGAATCGTTCTTGTTGTGGGACAGGAAAAGTGGTAAACCCTTGACGAATGTAATCAATTGGCAGGATGTGCGAGGTGATTCTTTATGTCATGAAGAAAAGTTGCAGAAGGGTAAAGAGGAGTGGTTTCATGATAAAACCGGCCTCCTTCTGGATCCTGAATGGCCTTTGATAAAAGTACTGTGGTTGTATCAGAACAATCCGGAAATTCGGGCTGCGATAAATAAAGGAACCGTGGTTTTTGGTCAACTGGATGCATGGTTTTTATATGCCCTAAGCGGCGGGGCTTATCACTGTAGTGACCACTCTACTGCATCCAGAAGCGGTTTTTACAATATACACAGCCATAATTGGGATAGAGATATAATTGAAAATTACGGTCTCTCAAATCTTATTTTTCCTGAGTTGGTAAACAATACCGCGCGGTTCGAAAAAATAAAGCCTCTTTTTGAAGAAATGAATATTCCCTGGGTTGCAGGTGCTCTGGATCAGTCTATCGCTTTGATGGGACAACTTTGTCTGGATTATGGAGATGCAAAAATAACTTACGGAACATGTACGGGACTTTGGTGTAATATTGGAAAAAGCCCTGCTCTTGTCCAAAATCTTACTACCAGCGTGGCCTGGAGAACAGATAATGAGACAGTATATGCGCTGGCAGCAGAGGGAGGGGCAGCCGGGTCGATAGTGAACTGGCTTATTGAGCAGTTGGATACAGGATGGGATACTTCTGAGTTATCTTCCCTCGCGGCTGCTATTCAGGGAAACGATGATCTCATGTTTGTACCTGCGTTCAATGGACTTGGAGTACCCTACTGGGAGTCTAAGGTGAGGGGAACTCTCTTTGGAATTGGTGCAGGTACGAAACCGGAACATATTTTACGTGCAGGCTTGAATGCAGTGGCTTTTGGCGTGAAAGACATGCTTGAGGCAATACAAAGAGAAGGAAAAATCAGTTTGCACGAGATCGTTGCCGACGGTGGTATGACAAAAAATGACTATCTCATGCAGAAACAATCTGACGTTTTGAATACAACAATCCGGGTTCCAAAGTCGAAGGAAGGAACAACTGTAGGGATAGGGTATCTTGCCGGGATAGGTCTTGGTCTGTATTCAGGAACCTCTGAATTAAAGGCTTTGGAAAGAGTTACGGATACATTTTCTCCTTCAGTGAATATGAATGAAAGCATGAGGCAGTACGTCATGTGGAAGTTGGCGTTGAAGCTTTCCATTGAATACTATAGGGAGAAACATAATCTCGGTACGGAGTAAACGAATAAAGGAGGACTTAATGAAGTATGCATCGAATACGGTTGAACTTCAGAAGAAAGCGTCAAGATTGATGCCTCTTGGTGTCAATTCAAATGGAAGATTTTGGGGCAACGGTAATACGCCCTATTTCCAGAAAGCGAAGGGTTCACGGCTCTGGGATTATGACGGAAAGGAATTCATTGATTATCGCCTGGCCTTTGGCCCCGTGATTCTCGGTTATGCGTATGACGAAGTAGATGAGAATGTTATAAAAACAATAAAAAACGGTATCACCCCTGGTATAACTTCTGAATTAGAGGTTTCTGTTGCTGAAAAGATAGTAGACTTGTGTCCGGCGATAGAAATGGTTCGCCTTGTAAACACCGGTACCGAGGCTACTATGCATGCTCTAAGAGTGGCGAGGGCATACACAGGTCGAGAGAAAATTATAAAATTTGAGGGTGGCTATCATGGTTCTCATGATTATCTCCTCTATTCTACCTATGCCGATCCAAAGAGTTATGGAAATCGAAGAGATCCGATTCCTATTCCCGCGAGTTCAGGCATTCCTAAATCGCTTCAGGATTTGATTATTACTCTCCCTTTCAACGACAGGGAAGCTCTATCGAGGAGCTTAGAAAGTAATGGTGGTGAGATAGCCGGGATCGTGACCGAACCTATGTTGGGGAATTACGGTTTGGCAGAACCCAGAAACGGTTATCTCGATTTTTTACGAGAGAAGTGTGATGAATATGGAATTCTATTAATATTGGATGAGGTTAAAACAGGTTTTCGGATTGCCAGGGGGGGTGCCCATGAATTCTACAATATAGCTCCAGATTTAACTGCCTATGCAAAAGCACTTGGTAATGGGTATCCGATTGCGGCATATGGTGGAAAAAGGGAAATTATGGATATTGTAGGACGAGGAGTAACTCAGGGGGGTACCTATGCGGGGAACGGTGTGGCTACTGCCGCTGCAGAGGCGACACTTTCAGTTATTCAGAGAGAAGATGTTCATGGTCATCTGAATAAAGTAGGATCAAAGCTTCAGACGGGGCTGCAAAACATTTTTGATGAGGCAAAGATTCCGGTTTTTATAAGTCGGCATCCTTCCATTTTTTCAGTTAGCATTGGTATAGAAGAAAACTGGGATGCCAGGGATTGGGGAGAAAGCGATAAAACTATGTATAAGAAGATTTCTGAAGAGGCTCTTTCAAGAGGTGTTTTCCTCGATGAGGATCCGAGGGAACCCTTGTGTGTCTCATACTCTCATACGGAGAACGACATAGATATGACCCTGGAAATAATGAAAGAAGTAGTACGTATCGTAATCGAATAGTTAACGAAGGGAGAGTTTTATGGAGAAGAGAAAACTGGGTTTTACGGATTTGGAATTCACTACAATCGGATTGGGTACCTGGGCCATCGGTGGTGACAATTGGAATATGGGGTGGGGAGAACAGGATGATAAAGAATCGATAAATGTCATACACAAGGCGATCGATCTGGGAGTAAATTGGATTGACACTGCACCGATTTATGGTTTGGGACATGCAGAAAAGGTAGTAGGTAAAGCACTCAAAGGAAAGAGAGATAAAGTTTCGATAGCAACAAAGTTTAGTCTGGTATGGGACGACAGCACCAAAAAGGTCTATAACAAGCTGAATCCTGAGAGTATCCGTAAGGAGATTGAAGATAGCCTTCAAAGAATGAGTATTGACGTGATAGACCTGATTCAGATTCATGTACCGGTGCCTGATGAGGAGCTGGAGATGGCCTGGGATACGGTCGGTGAACTCATACAGGAAGGGAAAATACGCTACGGAGGAGTATCCAATTTTACACTGGCTCAACTAAAGCGATTGCAGGTTATGCATCCGATAGCCTCTCTACAACCACAGTACAACATGTTTGTTCGAGATATTGAGAAGGATTTAATAGACTACTGTGGAGACAATGGTATTGGCTTGGTGGTATACAGTCCGATATACGCTGGTTTATTGTCGGGAAAGTATGATAGAGAGAGAGTTAATAATTTGAGCGAGGGAGATTGGCGAAAAAAGGATGCGAACTTCAGTGACCCCCTTATTGATATAAATTTAGATGTAATACATAAGCTCAGTGAAATTGCAGATGCATATGGAAGACCATTATCTCATTTGGCAATCGCATGGATTCTTCGAAAAGATGAGATTACATCGGCGATAGTCGGTTCACGAAAATTATCTCAAATAGAAGAGAATGTGAACGCTGCAGGATGGAAACTTTCCGATGATACTGTGAAAAAAATTGATACTATTTTATCGGAGCGTGAAAAGAAAATTAATCAACTAAAATAATGTTCCAGCTTAAGGGGGGGATCAAATGATATCCCCCTCATAGCTACATCATTCTATAGACTGAAAAGGTAAAAGCATTGGCTACGTGATGTTCTTTTGCCAACCAGATTGGTTCATCATTGCTTGTGTAATCGACCTGCTCAATATAAAGAACTGCACTTCCTTCTGGAAGGTTTAATTTCTCGGTGATATTCCTTTCGCCAACAATTGGACTTATATGAGCGACTGCATGATGTATCGGTTTCTTTAACTTTTCTTGAATCAAGCTGTATAAAGATTGCTTCTCCTTAAGGTAGTTATACATCTTCCTGTTTGAAAAGTCTTCACTGAATAGTGAATTCAATATCTTCATGCTTATGATATCAAGAGTGTAAGCCACTTTCCTGTCGTCAGCGGTTCGTACACGCTGGATAACTAGAATTTCATCTTCTTCCGAGATTTCAAGTCGTTTTGCTGTGTGTTCATCGGCCTTGTCATAGTAGACATTCAGTTCGGCAGTGCCCGGTTTCGCTCCACTGGAATTAATTACCTGGCTAATACCCCAGTTCAAACTCAAATTGTTTATAAACATCGGTTCTTTCGAAATGAAGGTTCCAATTCCACGTCTCCGAGAGACAAAACCGAATCGTTCGAGGGTTTGCAGTGCAGCTCTGATAGTACTGCGGCTTACGTTAAACTGTTCTGCTAATTCAATTTCGTTTGGCAGCTGTTCACCTTTTTCAAGGGTCCCATCGATTATCATTTCTCGTAGTTTTTCGCTTACCCGTTGGGCAAGGGGTACATTTTTTTCATATTTACCAAGATCTAATAGAGGCAATGTATGTTCTCTCCAGTAATAAATGTATGACAGCAGACAGCATATGTATGCTACATCAACAAGGTCAGATTGTCAATGATATTTCAGTCCTTCTTGGATAGGCGCAGTCTATAGATAGAGAGGGGCGGTACCTCAGATAGGTACAGAGTACAGGGTTTTCTCGAGGTCTAAAGACTGGGGCTCTATGTGTGGTATGCCGGGAATACCCCCCGCGGCCCTTCGTCGGAGTAGGCGTGGTAGTACTCAAGAATGAATCGGTCCTCCTGATCCGCCGGGGAAAGCACCCTCGACAGGGGGAGTTGAGCCTCATCGGCGGCTCACAGCATCTCGGTGAAAGAGTAGGGGAAACAGCGGCACGGGGTGTCATCAAAAAAGCCCTGTCCCTGGACAGGGCGGAGGGCTAAGAGGAGGGCTAAGCCCGGTAAAAATTACCGAACTTAGCCCTGGGTTGGCCCCGCCAGGGCTTGCGTCCCCATCTCGCGGCCAATCCTTTTTACCCGGCTAAAAACCCATGGCGGTAAGCCGGGTGGTCAGACGTGGGGGGTAAGCCGATGGGCAGACGAACGGTCAGAAGCCCATATCGACCAGCCATGCGGTCAGGTTTTCCTCCCGTTCCCTGATGCTGCAGGTATCCGGTGAATACTTTCCAAGTACCTTCTCGTCGACGATCCTGCCGTCCAGCATAAAGACGACCCGTTCCGTTTTCGCCGCCACCTTGATGTCGTGGGTAACCAGCATTATCGTGGTTCCTCCGCGGTTTATATCCGCGAGGAGCTCCATTATTTCGTCGGCCGCCTTTGAGTTAAGGGCTCCCGTCGGTTCATCCCCGAATATAATATCCGGGTCGTTGATGAGGGCTCGGCAGATTCCCACTCTCTGAAGCTGGCCTCCGGAAGCCTGGTTGATATCGTTATCCGAAATCTCGGCGATTCCCAGTTTTTCGATCAGATCGGAGGCCTTTTTATTGATCACTTTGCGGTTCAGGTTTTTTGCCAGGTACGCGGACATAATGACATTGTCAAAAACCGAGAGGTTCTTCAGCAGGTGAATATGCTGAAAAATGAAGCCCATGCTGGTAAGCCTGAGACCCGAGAGTTCTTTTTCCGAGAAGCTTGTGAGATCCTGGTCCTTGAAGACCACGTTGCCGGAGCTGATTTTGTCCATGCCGCTGATATTGTACAGCAGGGTGGATTTTCCCGAGCCCGAAGGACCCATGACCGAAATAAAATCACCCTTTTCGATCTTCAGGTTCACATCCTTCAGGACGTGGTGTTCATTCCCCTTTCCGGGAAAGTACTTCTTGTTCAATGCTTTGGATTCAAGTAATAGGTTCATAGGTGTTCTCCTTGTTTATTCAGCAATCATTGTGATGATGCTGGTCTCTTTTATGTCGGAAATTGTCAGCAGTGTGGTAAGAAACACCGCTGCCGTCAGAATCAGTGGAAAAAGCAGGTAGGACTGAACGGGGTTGACCACAAAGCTTATCTGCGAAGCCCCCATAAAGCCCCACAACACGCTTACCAGCTCCTGCCCCATCACATTGGAAAAGATGGTTCCCCCGACAATACCGCAGAGGAGAAGCAGAAGAGACTCCATCAGGTACTGGACCCGGATGTGGGAGAGGGAGAAGCCCAGGCTCTTCATGATGGCGATACGGGAGCCGTCTTTGGCTATCACCATTTTCATAAACAGGGCGGTGATAAGGATCGATACGAAAAGGCCCGTCAGAAGGGCCCCGAAGACTACCTTGCGGACCTGGGAGATAGTGCCCCCCAATGTCTGATGGAGATAGTCCTGGATGCCGGTAATTCGGGCGGGATGAAAAAGGGTGGAGTATTCGTGCACCTTGTCCGCTATGGAAACCCCCGTTTTCAGATCAAGTCCCAGGGAGTACCAGAGTACATCGGCTTCATCGTAATTCAGAACGGCCTTGGCGGTCCTTCCGCCGTTGGTAACATCCTGGTAGATGCCGGTAAGGACCA